>NZ_JBFBIV010000002.1:0-208521 GCF_040702025.1 Streptomyces sp. NPDC088194
GCCGCGCTTCGTCGGCCGGGCGAAGAAGTCGATCAGGAACACGTCGTCGACGATCTCCTCCAGGGCGCGCGTGCCCAACGGCTCGCGCGCGAAGACGAGTTCGTTGCGCAGCAGATCCACCGCGACCGTCGTGACGCGCGGCGGCAGGTCGGCGGTCGGGATCTCGCCCCGCCCGGCGGCCCGCCGCAGCACCGACGTCATGACGTCGTACATGATCGCGAACGCCTGGGTGTCGAGGTCGGCGGCTTCGGCCATCAGGCCGTGCAGGGTGTCGCTGCCGATCTCCCGCTGCCGCTCGACCATCGCCGCGAGCACGGCGAGCGCGTCGCCGCGCAGGCTCCCCGTCTCGGGGACGCGGTCGGCGATCGACCCGACGTGCTGCCGCATCGCGTCGGCGACCAGGGCCGCGCGGTTCGGCCACCGCCGGTACAGCACCTGCTTGCCCGTGCGCGCCCGGGCGGCCACGCCCTCCATGGTCAGCCGGGCGTAGCCGGCCTCGCCGAGTTCGGCCCACGCGGCGTCGAGCAGGTCCGCCTCCAGTTCGGCGCCGCGTCGCCGGGTGGGGGTGGCGGCGCGGGTACCGCCGTCCCGTCCGCGTCCACTTCCGTCCTGCACGGGCGGAGCCTCCCTCGGATCTTTGGAGACCTTGCGTCTCTTATCGGAGTCAGCCTATCGTGCTGATCCTGATTGGAGACGCAGCGTCTCTTGTCTGGGAGGCTGTGCGGTGACGTGCGGAAAAGGGGAGAAGGATGAGTGAGGCCAGCGGAACGGCGGGCCGGCCGGCCCGGGAAACCGGTGGTGCCGGGGAGGACGCGCCCGCGCAGGGGCTGGACCCGGCCCTGGTCGCACTCGCCCTCATCCTGGTGCTCGGCGCCCTCACGCCCCTGCTGGACAGCACCATCGTCAACGTCGCGCTGCACACCCTGGGACACGACCTCGGTGCCTCCGTCAGCACCGTCCAGTGGGTCAGCACCGGCTACCTGCTCGCCGTGGCCACCGCGATCCCCGCCGCCGGCTGGACCGCCGAGCGGTTCGGCGCCAAACGGATGTGGCTGGTCTCCCTGCTCGTCTTCCTCGGCGGCTCCGTGCTGAGCGGCGCCGCCTGGAACATCGGCTCCCTCGTCGCCTTCCGCGCGCTCCAGGGCATCGGCGGCGGACTGATGCTGCCCATCCTCCAGACGCTCCTGCTGCGGGCCGCCGCCGGGCGCCCGCTCGGCCGGCTGATGGCCGTCATCACGCTGCCCGCGCTGGTCGGCCCGATCCTCGGCCCGGTCGTCGGCGGCCTGCTCGTCGGCCATCTCGACTGGCGCTGGATCTTCTACGTCAACCCGCCGATCTGCCTCGGCGCCCTCTACCTCGCCTGGCGCCACCTGCCCGCCGACCAGCCCGTCCGCGGCCAACGGCTCGACATCACCGGCCTGTTGCTGCTCTCGCCGGGCCTGGCCGCCCTCGTCTACGCCCTCGCCTCCGCCGGCACCGGTGGTGCCACCCGCACCCGGGTGCTGCTGCCCCTGGTGCTGGGGGCCGCCCTGTCGGGTGCCTTCGCCCTGCGGGCGCTACGGGTCCGCCACCCCCTGCTCGACCTGCGCCTGTTCCGCTCGCGCGGCTTCGCGGCGTCCTCCGCGCTGCTCTTCTTCTCCGGGTTCGCGCTCTTCGGCTCCATGCTGCTGCTGCCGCTCTACTACCAGCAGGTGCGGGGCGCGTCCGTCGTCGCCGCCGGGCTCCTCCTCGTGCCCCAGGGCGTCGGAAGCCTGCTGGCGCGTCCCGCCGGCGGGCTCGCCGACCGGATCGGACCGCGGCCGGTCGTCCTGGGCGGGCTCGCGCTCACCGCACTCGGCACGCTGCCCTTCGCGTTCGCCGCCGAGCACCCGCCGGGGCCGCTGCTCGGCACGGCGCTCGTCGTCCGCGGGTTCGGGCTCAGCGCGGCCAACATCGCGATCATGCTGGGGGCTTACCGCGGGCTCGGCCGGGCGCAGATCCCGCATGCCGGCGTCATCACCCGCATCGCCCAGCAGGTCGGCGGGTCCTTCGGTGCGGCCCTGCTCGCCGTCGTCCTCCAGCACGCCCTGCTCACCCGGGCGCCCGCCTCGGCGTACGCCCTCACCTTCGCGGTGACGCTCGCGCTCACGGTGGCCGGGGGCGTGCCCGCGCTCCTGCTCCCGGGCGGCGCGGACTCCGGGCACGTGTCGTGACGCCTGGTCGGGTGGCGGGGTGGCGGGGGCCGGGGTACGGCCGTTGCTCCGCTCCGTCCCGCGGGCCGTTACCCGGTGATCGCGTGGAGTTGGTCGAGGAACCACTGGCTCGGGGGGAGCGCGGTGGCTGCCGCGGCGAGGCGCTTGGTGCGGTCGGCGCGGTCGGCCTCGGGGAGGGTGAGCGCGAGGTTGAGGGCGACGGCGGTCGCGCGGATGTCGTAGGGGTTGACGGTGAAGGCGTCGTCCCCCAACTCCTCGAAGGCGCCCGCCTCGCGGGACAGCACGAGCGCGACCCCCTGGTCGGAGACGACCGGGACCTCCTTGGCGACGAGGTTCATGCCGTCGCGGATCGGGTTGACGAGCGCCACGTCGGCGAGGCGGTAGGCCGCGAGCGAGCGGGCGAAGTCGTCGTCGACCTTGAGGATGACCGGCGTCCACCCGTCGGTGCCGAAGTCGTCGTTGATCGCGGTGGCCACCCGGGAGACCTCCGCGGTGTACTCCCGGTAGATCGCCAGGTCCTGCCGCGACGGGTAGGCGAAGGCGACGTGCACCACGCGCTCGCGCCAACCCGGGTGCTCGGTGAGGAGCTGCCGGTAGGCGTGCAGGCCGCGCACGATGTTCTTCGACAGCTCGGTGCGGTCCACCCGGACGATCAGCCGCCGCCCCGGCCCGGCCTCCGCGCGCAGCGCCGCCATCCGCTCGCCGACGTCGGGCCGCTGCGAGCGCTCGCGCAGGAACTCCCCGTCGGCGCCCAGTCCGTGCACGCCCAGCCGGGTGGTCCGGCCGCGGTACGTGACCGCGTCGCCGTCGGCGGACACCTCGGCGCCCAGCACGTCGGCGCAGCACGCGGCGAACGCGGCGGCCCAGCGGCGGGTGAGGAACGCGGCCCGGTCGGCGCCGAGGATGCCTTCGAGCAGGCGCGCGGCCACGTCGTCGGGCAGCAGGCGGAAGTAGTCCGGCGGGGCCCACGGCGTGTGCGAGAAGTGGCCGATCCGCAGGTCGGGGCGGCGCTCGCGGAGCAGCGCGGGCACCAGCGCGAGGTGGTAGTCCTGCACGAGGACGGCGGCGCCCTCGGCGGCCTCCTGGGCGAGCGTGTCGGCGAACGCCTCGTTGTACGCCTCGTAGGCGGCCCACTGGCCGCGGAACTCCTCGTCGAAGACCGGCTCGAACGGGGTCTGGTAGAGCAGGTGGTGCACGAACCACAGCACCGAGTTCGCGATGTCGTTGTACGCCGAGTGGAACACCTCCGGCGGCACCGCGATCATCCGCACCCCGGGCTCGGCGACGCCGCGCCGCACCGCCTCCCGGTCACCCTCCGAGAGCGCCGCGCACACCCACACGGCACCCGCGTCCGGGCCGATCGCGCTCAGCCCCGAGACGACGCCGCCACCACCGCGACGGCTCCCCAGGGTGCCGTCGGGTGCCACGGTGTACGACACCGGGCCGCGGTTCGACGCGACCAGAATCCGGGCACCCTGCGAAGATCCCTCCATGCCGCGAGCCTAGCCATTTACCGTGCAGCTCAAACGTGTATTCGGTGCCCTTCGCCCGTCGCGACGCCGCGCTACGCCGCCCGGCGGGCGAGGTATTCCGGCAGGACGCTCATGGGGGGCCGCTCCTCCGTGTCGACCGGGTGGGTGCTGGGGACGAAGGCGGCGCCGGAGCGGCCGAACTGCGTGAGCCGCGGCCGTACCAGCTGTCCCCGGGCGAGCCGGACCTGCGCGGTCCGGTAGATCGCCGCCGCCATCCGCCCGAGCGCCTGGCCGTCCTGGTGCCGGTGATGGCGCACCCCGACGTCGACCTGCCCGAGCGCGTCCAGCCCGACCAGGCCCAACGCATCGATGAGCATGCCGAGTTCGACGCCGTACCCGACCGGGAACGGGAGCCGTTCGAGCAGCGAGCGGCGGGCCGCGTACTCCCCGCCGAGCGGCTGGACGAAGCCGGCCAGCTGCGGCCAGTGCAGGTTGAGCAGGGGGCGGGCGACGAGTTCGGTGACGCGGCCGCCGCCCGCGGGCACCACGGTCCCGCCGGTCTCCAGCGGGCGGTCGTACATCGCCTTGACCAGCTGCACGGCGGGCTCGGTGAGCAGCGGCCCGACGATCCCGGAGACGAAGCGGGCGTCGAACCCGCGCAGGTCCGCGTCGACGAAGCAGACGATCTCGCCGCTGGTCACCAGCAGCGACCGCCACAGCACCTCGCCCTTGCCGGGCACGGCCGGCAGCCGCGGCAGGATCGCGTCCCGGTCGACCACGCGGGCGCCCGCCGCGGCGGCGACCTCGGCCGTACGGTCGGTCGAGCCGGAGTCGACGACGACCAGCTCGTCCACCAGCGGCACTTGCGCGGACATCAGGTCCCGGCGGATCGCGGCCACGATGGCACCGACGGTGGCCTCCTCGTCCAGCGCCGGCAGCACCACGCTGACCGTGCCCTGGCTGCCGGCCGCGCGTTTGGCGGCGAGCAGCAGGTCAAGCGGCCGGTCGGCGGCCGACCAGGACCTCCCGCGCAGCCAGTGCTCCACCTCGTCGAGCACGTGAGTCCTCTCCCTCGGACACGCCCTGATGCCGGGCGTGTGATCCATCTCGCGGTGCGGACGACTATCTCAACCGCCGCCCGTGTCGGTTACAGTCTTGAACAACGCGTGACGCCACCGCATGCCGGGGGCGTGGCGCGTGACAAACGCGACGGGTGCGGTCCGTACCGCCCGGTCGCCATACCGCTCATCCAGAGGGGCAGAGGGAACGGCCCGTAGAAGCCCCGGCAACCCTCCCGCCGACCGCGAGGTCAAGCACGGTGGGGAAGGTGCCAATTCCGTCTCGTGACGCGCCCGCGTGCGAGGAAGATGAGGAGAAAGGGCCTCGCCTGTCATGGCTGCGCAAACCGTCGCAAGTACCACCACCACCGACTCCGCCCTCGGCGCCCAGGGTGCCCAGGACGCCGGAGCACCCGCACCGTTCGGACCGGCCGCCGCGCTGTCCTGCCGGGAGTGCGGCACCCGCTACCCGCTGAGCCCGGTCTTCGCCTGCCTGGAGTGTTTCGGGCCGCTCGAAGTGGCCTACGACCTGCCGACCGGCGACCCCGAGGCGCTGCGCGCGCGGATCGAGGCCGGGCCGACCAACATCTGGCGGTACGCCCCGCTGCTGCCGGTGCCGGTCGACGTCGCCACCAAGCCGAACCTCAACCCCGGCTGGACCAAGCTCGTCAAGGCCGACAACCTCGCCCGCGAACTGGGCATCACCGGCGGCCTGCACGTCAAGGACGACTCCGGCAACCCCACCCACTCCTTCAAGGACCGGGTGGTCGCCATCGCGCTGGAGGCCGCCCGCACCTTCGGCCTCACCACGCTGTCCTGCTCCTCCACCGGCAACCTGGCCGGCGCGGTCGGCGCCGCGGCCGCCCGGGCGGGCTTCCGCTCCTGCGTGTTCATCCCGCACGACCTGGAGGCCGGCAAGGTCGTGATGGCCGCGGTCTACGGCGGCGAACTGGTCGGCATCGAGGGCTCCTACGACGACGTGAACCGCTTCTGCTCCGAGCTGATCGGCGACCCGATCGGCGAGGGCTGGGGCTTCGTCAACGTCAACCTGCGGCCGTACTACGGCGAGGGCTCCAAGACGCTCGCCTACGAGATCGCCGAGCAGCTCGGCTGGCGGCTGCCGGACAACCTGGTCATCCCGATCGCGTCCGGCTCGCAGCTCACCAAGATCGACAAGGGCCTCAAGGAGCTGATCGCGCTCGGCCTGGTCGAGGAGAAGCCCTACAAGATCTACGGTGCCCAGGCCGAGGGGTGCTCCCCGGTGTCGGCGGCCTTCAAGGCCGGGCACGACGTCGTGCGGCCGGTGAAGCCGGACACCATCGCCAAGTCGCTGGCGATCGGCAACCCGGCGGACGGCCCGTACGTCCTGGACATCGCCCGGCGCACCGGCGGGGCCGTGGAGGACGTGAACGACGAGCAGATCGTGGACGCGATCAAGCTGCTCGCGCGGACCGAGGGCATCTTCGCCGAGACCGCGGGCGGTGTGACCGTCGGCGTGCTGAAGAAGCTGATCGAGTCCGGGCAGCTCGACCCGGCCGCCGAGACCGTCGTGCTCAACACCGGCGACGGACTGAAGACCCTGGACGCGGTGGCGCCGACCACCGGACCGACCGCGACCATTCGCCCGACCCTTGCCGCATTCCGAGAGGCTGGCCTCGCATGAGTGCTTCCGTACGTATCCCCACCATTCTCCGCACCTACACCGGCGGCCAGGCCGAGGTGCCCGCCGAGGGTTCGACCCTCGCCGAGGTGATCGGCTCGCTCGAGCGCGATCACAAGGGCATTTCGGCGCGCGTGCTGGATGACGCAGGAAAGCTGCGGCGCTTTGTGAACGTGTATGTCAACGACGACGACGTGCGGTTTTCCCAAGGGCTGGAGACGGCCGTGCCGGATGGCGCGAGCGTCTCGATCATTCCCGCGGTAGCCGGCGGCTGAACCTCGCGGACGGACTTCGTCTCGGCGACCGAACCGGCCGTCGCCCAGCGGGAGTTGGTCCGCCAGTGCGGGTTCTGGCGGTTTGTGCCCCGTTCACCCCTTCGGGTGGACGGGGCATCCGCGTCACAGGGCGGTAGTTGAAAAGTTGTACAGTTGCCGGGGGCAATCTCGCAGCGCGGACACCCGGTCGAGCCGGCTGCGGCGATTTATCGCCAAATTCACGAACGAATTCTCCCTTTCGCCCTTTATGTCCGGCCCGGGTTGCCCTGGCTTATCGTTTTTTCTCGGGCTATTTCCGATGGGTCGCGCCCAGAATTCTCGTCCGATTGACCTGTTGCAGACGGCATCCGTGCAGATACATTCAGCCGCGGTCGACGCGTTCCGGCGCACGCCCCCCAGGACCCCCACCTGTCGACGGTAAGGGGCGAACGGGTGGGTGAGGTCTGACCCGGGCCCGTGAAGTGCGGGGCCGCGATAGGGCCAGCAATAGGGGAGTTAGGAATGGCTCAGGGCACCGTCAAGTGGTTCAACGCGGAGAAGGGCTACGGCTTCATCGCGGTCGACGGTGGTGCGGATGTCTTCGTCCACTACAGCGCGATTCAAATGGACGGGTACCGCACCCTCGAAGAAGGCCAGCGGGTCGAGTTCGAGATCTCGCAGGGTCAGAAGGGGCCGCAGGCGGACATGGTCCGTCTCGCCGGCTGACTTCACGGCGCGTTCGGCCATCGACGCGACCTTTCACACGGAGGAGCCGCACCCCACGGGGTGCGGCTCCCCCTTTTTTCCCGCCCGCGGGGCTCCTCGCGGAAGGCGTGCGCCTTCCAGGCGAAGCGCTGGGAGGGGTGCCTTCCGGCGAGGCCGGCGGGAGAACCGCGCGAGCGACCGCCCACGGGCAGATGGCCCGGCGACTCGCCGCGGGGGCCGGGCCGGCGGGCGCGGCGCGCCACGCAAGCGGCCGAACGCGCAGGTCCGCGTGGGTGCGGCCCACGCCGCAAGGACGCCCCTGCCCACGGGGAGTGGGCGCCGCCCGTCCGCCAGGACACCCCTCCCACGGGGGGTGGGCACCCAAGGACCGCTTGCACTCGCACAGGGAGAGTGCTAATCATTGGCGTTAGCACTCTCCCTGTGAGAGTGACAGCAGGGCCGGGTCGGTGAGGGTCGTACGGGTGCCGGGAAGGAACCGGTGGCCGACGGTCCGTCCGTCGCGGGCACCACACGGTCCCGAGCGCAAACAACCCAGTCCGCGGAGGACACTTCACCATGGCCAAGATCATCGCGTTCGACGAGGAGGCACGGCGCGGCCTTGAGCGCGGGATGAACCAGCTCGCCGACGCCGTCAAGGTCACCCTGGGCCCCAAGGGCCGGAACGTGGTCCTCGAAAAGAAGTGGGGCGCCCCCACGATCACCAACGATGGTGTCTCCATCGCCAAGGAGATCGAACTCGAGGACCCGTACGAGAAGATCGGCGCCGAGCTGGTCAAGGAAGTCGCGAAGAAGACCGACGACGTGGCCGGTGACGGCACGACGACCGCGACCGTCCTGGCCCAGGCCCTGGTCAAGGAGGGCCTGCGCAACGTCGCCGCGGGCGCCAACCCGATGGCCCTCAAGCGCGGGATCGAGAAGGCCGTCGAGGCCGTCTCCGCCGCGCTGCTGGAGCAGGCGAAGGATGTGGAGACCAAGGAGCAGATCGCCTCCACCGCCTCGATCTCCGCCGCCGACACCCAGATCGGCGAGCTGATCGCCGAGGCCATGGACAAGGTCGGCAAGGAAGGCGTCATCACCGTCGAGGAGTCGCAGACCTTCGGGCTCGAGCTCGAGCTCACCGAGGGCATGCGCTTCGACAAGGGCTTCATCTCCGCCTACTTCGCCACCGACCTGGAGCGGATGGAGGCGTCGCTCGACGACCCCTACATCCTGATCGTCAACTCCAAGATCTCCGCGGTGAAGGACCTGCTTCCGCTGCTGGAGAAGGTCATGCAGTCCGGCAAGCCGCTGCTGATCATCGCCGAGGACGTCGAGGGCGAGGCCCTCTCCACCCTGGTGGTCAACAAGATCCGCGGCACCTTCAAGTCCGTCGCCGTCAAGGCCCCGGGCTTCGGTGACCGCCGCAAGGCCATGCTCGGCGACATCGCCATCCTCACCGGTGGCACCGTCATCTCCGAGGAGGTCGGCCTCAAGCTGGAGAACGCGGGCCTCGACCTGCTCGGCCGCGCCCGCAAGGTCGTCATCACCAAGGACGAGACGACCATCGTCGACGGCGCCGGTGACACCGAGCAGGTGGCCGGCCGGGTCAACCAGATCCGCGCCGAGATCGAGAACAGCGACTCGGACTACGACCGCGAGAAGCTCCAGGAGCGCCTGGCGAAGCTGGCCGGCGGCGTGGCCGTCATCAAGGCCGGTGCCGCCACCGAGGTCGAGCTCAAGGAGCGCAAGCACCGCATCGAGGACGCGGTGCGCAACGCCAAGGCCGCCGTCGAGGAGGGCATCGTCGCCGGTGGTGGCGTGGCCCTGCTCCAGGCGTCCGCCGTCTTCGAGAAGCTGGAGCTGGAGGGTGACGAGGCGACCGGCGCTGCCGCCGTCAAGATCGCCCTCGAGGCCCCGCTGAAGCAGATCGCGGTCAACGCCGGCCTCGAAGGCGGCGTCGTGGTGGAGAAGGTGCGCAACCTCACCCCCGGCCACGGTCTGAACGCGGCCACCGGTGAGTACGTCGACCTCGTCGCCGAGGGCATCATCGACCCGGCGAAGGTGACGCGCTCCGCGCTGCAGAACGCGGCCTCCATCGCCGCGCTCTTCCTCACCACCGAGGCGGTCATCGCCGACAAGCCCGAGAAGGCGGCCCCCGCGGGCGCCCCGGGTGGCATGCCCGGCGGTGACATGGACTTCTGATCCCCCCGGATCGGCGTCCAGCACACGCGTGACGACGGCGCCCCCTCCCTTCGAAGGGAGGGGGCGCCGTCGCGCGTGCGGGAAGGCGTGCGCGGATCAGCCCTGGAGCACGGACTCGACCGCGGCGCGCAGGTCGGGGTCCTGCGGGGTGATGCCCGGACGGAAGCGGGCGACGACCTGGCCGGCCGGGTCGACCAGGAACTTCTCGAAGTTCCACTGCACGTCGCCGGCCTCGCCCTCGGCGTCCGCCTGGCCGGTCAGCGTCCGGTAGACGGGGTGCCGGTCGGGGCCGTTGACCTCGACCTTGTCCGTCATGGGGAAGGTCACACCGTAGGTCGTGGAGCAGAACTCCTGGATCTCCGTGTTCGTGCCCGGCTCCTGCCCGCCGAACTGGTTGCAGGGGAAGCCGACGACGGTGAAGCCCCGCCCCGACAGCTCCTTGTGCAGCTCTTCCAACGCCGTGTACTGCGGGGTCAACCCGCACTGGCTGGCGACGTTCACCACGAGTGCGGCTTTTCCGCCGGTCAGTCGGCCGAAGGTGGTCTCCTCGCCTGCCAGTGTGGTCAGGCCCAGCTCATTCAGATCGCTCATGCCCCCATCATGCTCCCTCCCTCCCGGGGGGAAGCGACCCACCGGGGTGCCTCGCGCTGCCGGCCGAGGGACCGCCTGCCGGTGGGGGCTGGGTACCTCCCGGGCGAGGCTCCGGGGGAGTGCCGTTCTCCGCGCCTCTGCGCAACTGCGGCTTCTTCCGCGAAAGGAGCCGCACAGAACCAGGCGCGTGCCACCACCCGCCGGCAGGTGGTCCCCGAACCGGCGGAACAAGGCACCCCGACGGGTCAGTTCACCGCGTCGAGCGCTTCGCGGAGGTGGCCGCCGGAGGCGGCGAGGAGGCGGAGGGCGGTCGGGGCGTCCACCTTCGCCAGGAGGGCCAGGATGGCCGGCTTGACCTCGCCGTCGGTCGCGCTGAGCGCCTCCTCGATGGCGGCGTCGGCCGCACCCGTGGCGAGGGCGACGATACGGCGCGAGCGCGCCCGGAGCTTCTCGTTGGACGCCCGCACGTCGACCATCAGGCTGCCGTAGGTCTTGCCGAGCCGGATCATCGTGATCGTCGAGAGCATGTTGAGCACGAGCTTCTGGGCGGTGCCGGCCTTCAACCGGGTGGAGCCGACCACGAGTTCGGGCCCGACCACCACCTCGATGCCGTGGTCGGCGGCCGCGGCCAGCGGCGACCCGGCGTTGCAGGACAGCCCGACGGTCAGCGCACCGGTCCGGCGGGCGGCCTCGACCGCGCCGAGGGCGTACGGCGTGCGCCCGGACGCGGAGATCCCCACCACGCTGTCGGCTTCGGTGAGGTCCAGCGCGGCCAGGTCCGCCGCCGCGAGTTCCTTGCTGTCCTCGGCGCCCTCGATCGAGGTGACCATGGCCGCTGGGCCGCCCGCGATCAGTCCGACCACCTCGCGTCCCGGCGTGGTGTTGAAGGTCGGCGGGCACTCGCTCGCGTCGAGTACGCCCAGCCGTCCGGCGGTGCCCGCGCCGGCGTAGACCAACCGGCCGCCGCGGCCCATGCGTTCGGCGATGCCGTCGATGGCGGTCGCGATCAGCGGCAGCTGCTGGGCGACGGCGGCCGGCACGGTGAGGTCCTCGCCGTTCATGATCCGCGCGATCTCCAGTGTGGACAGCCGGTCGATCTCGGCGAGTTCGGGTCGGAACGCCTCCGTGGTGAGCGTCTCCAACTCCCGGCGCAACTCGGTGTACTGGTCGGTCATGTGCGGCTCGTTCGTCCTTCTCGGGTGGCTGGCGCGATGCGGGGGGATGGGTGAAGCACGGTGGGTGCGGCGAGCACGGCGCCAAAGGGGTGAGGGTCGGGTCGATCGGGTCGGTCGGGTCGCCGGCGGCGGGTGGAGCGCGGGCCGGCGGCGGGAGGGGCGTCGCGGTCAGCTGGGGCGCGGCGCGCGGTGGGTGTGCCGGTGGGCCAGGGCCTCGTAGGAGGCGGACAGCGCGGGTGCGGCCTCGTCGTAGGTGCGCTGCGCCACGCCTATGAACAGGCAGTCCACCACCAGGAGTTGGCTGGTGCGGCTGGACATCGCGGCCGGTCTCAGCTCGCTCTCCCGCGAGCAGGAGGTGGTGAGCACCACGTCGGCGTACTGCGTGACCGGGCCGTCGGCACGGCCGCTGATCGCGATGGTGGTGGCGCCGCGGTCGAAGGCGACCCGCAGCGGTTCGATGACGTCCTGCGTGGTGCCGGAGTGCGTGATCGCCAACGCCACGTCGCCGGGCCGTAGTTGTACGGCGTTGGTGACCGCCAGGTGCGGGTCGATGTGGGCGTGCGCGATCAGCCCGATCCGCAGCAGCTTCTGCGCCAGGTCCTGGCCGACCAGTCCCGACGCGGCGATTCCGTACACGTCGATCCGCCGGGCGACCGCCAACGCGGCCACTGCGGCCTCCAGTTGGGCGGTGTCGAGCTGGGACGCGGTGTCGGCGAGGGTCTGCTGCTCCTCCAGCGCGAGCTTGGTGACCACGTCGCCGAGCGGATCGTCGACGGCGATGTCGGCGGTGACGGCGGGTGCGGCGCCGGTGGCCTGGTGGGCGGCGAGCGCGGCGAGCGCGAGCCGCAGGTCGCGGTAGCCGGGGTAGCCGAGCAGGCGAGCGGTGCGGACGACGGTCGCCTCGCTGGTCCCGGTGCGGACCGCCAGCGCGGTGACGGTGAGGTGCGAGCAGCCGGCCGGGTCGCTCGCGACGGCTTCGGCGACCCGCTGCATGGAGCGGGTCATCGAGGGCGCGAGAGTGCGGACCTTGGCGGCGAGGGCCCCGGGGTCGGGGGCCGTGACTGGTGCGGGCGCGCCGGGTACGCCCCGGAGGGCGCGGACGCTCGGGGAGAAAGTTTCCTTCACGCTATAGGTCACCCTCTGAAAGGTATTTTCACCTCCGCTGCCGCGTCAACCCCGCAGCGCCGGGTGGCGTCGAGGAGCCGTCCAGGAGCGTGGTAGACGGGCGCGCGGACCGCGACCCCCGGGGCGTCTCGAACGGGCCGGCCGCGGTGGCCATGGCGGGGTCGCGCGCCGCCGGTTGCACAATGGACGGATGGAAGCCGCCCTCCACGACGCCCGCGCGCGCGTCCTCGCCGACATGAAAGCCCGCGACGTCGCCGACGCCGAGATCGTCTCGCTGCTGGAGGACGCGCTGAGCAAGCGCCGGTGGTGGCTGGAGCAGTGGCCGCAGGGCGCCGAGTTCGTGCCGGGGCTGCTCGCGCAGGACGTGCAGGACGCGCTGCTGGAGACGCACGGCCGGTGGCCGCTGTGCCCGCTGTGCGACGACCCGCACGCCCTGGCGGTCGAGCCGGAGCTGGGCGCGGACCCGCACTGGGTGTGCGAGGTCCGGGGCGAGGCGGTCGCCTCCGTCGGGGCGCTGGGCGCGCTGGGCGGGTGAGGCGCGGATGACCGTCTACATCGATCCGCCGACCTGGCCGGGCCACGGCCGGGTCTGGTCGCACCTGGTGAGCGACAGCTCCTACGCCGAACTGCACGCGTTCGCACGGCGGCTGGGTGCGCCGCAGCGCGCGTTCGAGCGGGACCACTACGACATCCCGTCGGCCGACTACCCCGAGGCGGTGCGGCTGGGCGCGGTCGAGATCGGCAGCAAGGAACTGGTGCGGCGGCTGACGGAGGCGGGCCTGCGCCGCAGGAAGCCGCCGCCGGGCGGACCCGCACCCGCCCGCTGAGCCGAGGCGCGCCACCGCACTGGCGCCGGCTCCGGGCGCCCGCCCACGCGGTGACGGTCGGCCTCGTCACGGTTCCGGCGGGCACCGCGGCCTGCCTGCCTGCTCGCGCTGCGCCTGCTGCCGCGCAGGGCCCCGGCGGACGCGTTTGGCCACTACGGCTGACCCGCCCGGCGAAAAGGGCGCAGCTCCCCGCTCCGGGGGCGGTCGCCGGACTCCCGCAATCGGCCCCTATTCGGCGTGTGAATTCCGAATGAACAGGGCCGCCGGCCGTGCCCGCGGGAATGGGGAATCCTCTTGTCCCGCGGTGCGCGCGCTGGCTACGATCGCTGCTCTATGTCCTCCGCACCCGCAGAACCCCGCGAGCCCGACGACAGGCACCACCCTTCCCACGAAGCCGAGCCGGCGCGACGGCCACAACCAGCGGCGCCGACCCTCCCGGCCGGGCCGGCGGAATCCCCGGAATCCGCGGAATCCGCCGCCGCGACCTCCCGGCCGGCCGCGCTGGGCCGCGAACTCGTCGAGATCCACGACTGGTTGCGCGCCGAACTGGCCCAACTCCGCGCCGAGGTCGAACTCCACCTCGACGGCCGCCCTTCGCCCGGCCGCCAACCGTCCCGGCCGCTCACCGCGCACTGCCTCTACTTCTGCGCCGCCCTGACCGGACACCACCGCGCCGAAGACGCCGGCGCCTTCCCGCTGTTGGCCGAGGAATTTCCCCAACTGCGGCCGACCATCGAGAAACTGGCGGAGGATCACCTGCTCGTCGGCGAGATCATGTCCCGGCTCGAAACGGTGGTCGCCGGAATTCCCGCCACCCCTTCCGACGCCGAGGCGCGCCGCGTCCGCGGCGAACTCGACGGACTCGCCGCCATCCTGGAGTCGCACTTCACGTTCGAGGAGAAGCGCATCGCCGCCGCGCTCGACGCACTTCCGGGGACCGGACGGCGGACCGCGGCGGACCTGCTCGGAACGGCGTCACCCGACAGCCGCTGACGGGCCGTCCACCGCCATTGTGGGCTCGTATGCTCCTCAAATTATCTTGACAATTTGAGGGTTTAGATGCGAAATTCGCATACCGGTGATCCGGGGGTGTGGGGGCGCCTGCGGGTCGGCGTGGTGGGAGGCGCGGAGGGGGCTCCTCCCGCCGCGCAGCCGGCCAGGTTCCGGCCCGCCGCCGGTCGGGTTCCGCCGGTCGGGTCCCGCCGGCCGGGTTCCGGCCCGCCGGTCAGGTTGCGGCCCGGGCCGCCAACCGCCGGGCGAGGTACCCCGCCGTCCGGCTGCCCTCGGCCTCGGCCACCACGGCCGGCGGCCCGGCCGCCACCACCCGGCCGCCGTCGTCACCCGCGCCGGGCCCCAGGTCCAGCACCCAGTCCGCACCGGCCACCACGCCCATGTCGTGCTCGACCACCACCACCGAGTTGCCCGCCTCGACCAGCCCGTGCAACTGCCGCATCAGCAGGTCGGTGTCGGCCGGATGCAGGCCGGTCGTCGGCTCGTCCAGGAGGTAGAGGGTGTGGCCGCGCCGGGCCCGCTGCAACTCGGTTGCCAGCTTGATGCGTTGCGCCTCCCCGCCGGACAACTCCGTTGCCGGCTGGCCGAGTCGCAGATAGCCGAGGCCGACGTCGCGCAGCGTGCGCAGGCTGCGCTCGGCCGCGGGCACGTCGGCGAAGAACCCCGCCGCGGTGTCGACCGACATGTCCAGCACCTGCGCGATGTTCCGTCCGTGATAGGTGATCTCCAGCGTCTCCGGGTTGTAGCGGGCGCCGTGGCAGGTCGGGCAGGGCGCGTACGTGCCGGGCAGGAAGAGCAGTTCGACGGCGACGAACCCCTCGCCCTGGCAGGTCTCGCAGCGGCCCGACGCCACGTTGAACGAGAACCGTCCCGGGGTGTAGCCGCGCGCCTTCGCCTCGTCGGTGCCGGCGAAGACCCGCCGTACCGCGTCGAACAGGCCGGTGTACGTCGCCAGGTTCGAGCGCGGGGTACGGCCGATGGGCCGTTGGTCCACGCGGACGAGACGGTCCACGACCTCGATGCCCTCGACCGACCGCACCCGCGCGACAGCCGTCCCCGGACCGCCCGTCCCCGGTCCGCCCGCGCCCTCCCACGGGTCGTCCCCCTCCCCGTCCGCGGGCTCCGCCCCCTCGCCCGCGCCCCCCTCCGGGCTCAGCCGCGCCGCGACCACCTCCGCCAGCACCTGGCTCACCAGCGTGGACTTCCCCGAGCCCGACACCCCCGTCACCGCGGTGAACACCCCCCACGGCACATCGACGTCGAGGTCGTGCAGGTTGTGCCGGTTCACCCCGCGCAGCCGCAACCACCCGGCCGGCGACCGCGGTTCACGCTGCACCCCGGCCCCGGCCCCGGCCGTATCCCCGCCGCCGGCCCCGGCCGTACCGCCGTCCCCGAACAGGTACTTCCGGGTGGCCGACTCCGCCACCTCCGCCAACCCCGGCACCGGCCCGCTGTAGAGCACCCGGCCGCCCTGCTCGCCCGCGCCCGGGCCCACGTCGACCACCCAGTCCGCGCGGCGCACCACGTCCATGTCGTGCTCCACCACGAACAGCGTGTTGCCCTCCGCCCGCAGCCGGTCCAGCACCGCCAGCAGCGGCTCCGTGTCCGCCGGGTGCAGCCCGGCCGAGGGCTCGTCGAGGACGTAGACGACACCGAACAGCCCGGCCCGCAACTGCGTGGCCAGCCGCAGCCGTTGCAGTTCACCGGGCGAGAGCGTCGGGGCCGGGCGGTCCATGCCGAGGTAGCCGAGGCCCAGGCCGACCAGCACCTCGATCCGGGCCACCAGGTCCTGGGCGAGGGAGACCGCGGCCTCGGTGGCCTCGCCGGAACCGGCCGAGGCGGTCGCCGCGCCCGGTGCCGCGAGGCCCGCGGTCTTCCGCAGCACACCGGCGAGTTCGGCCAGCGGCAGCGAGGCCAGCTCCGCGATGTCGCGGCCCGCGAAGGTGACCGCCAGCGCCTCGGGCCGCAGCCGCTTGCCACCGCACACCGGGCACACCGCGCTCTCCAGATGGCGCTGCACGCGCCGCCGGGTGGCGGGGCTCTTCGACTCGGAGAACGCGCGCATCACATACCGCCGCGCGCTCATGAACTTTCCCTCGTACGGCCGTTGGATACGCCCGGCCTCGCGCACCGGGTGCACGGTCACCACCGGCTGCTCGTCGGTGAACAGCAGCCAGTCCCGGTCCGCCTGCGGCAACTCCCGCCACGGCCGGTCGATGTCGTAGCCGAGCGCGTCCACCACGTCGCGCAGGTTCTTGCCCTGCCAGGCGCCCGGCCAGGCCGCGATCGCGTGCTCGCGGATGCTCAGCGACGGGTCGGGAACGAGCGAGGACTCGGTGACCCGGTGCACCGTTCCCAGGCCGTGGCACTCCGGGCACGCGCCGATCGCAGTGTTCGGCGAGAACGCGTCGGAGTCCAGCCGCTCGGCGGTGCCCGGCGGGTACGACCCGGCGCGCGAGAAGAGCATCCGCAGCAGGTTCGACAGCGTCGTCACGGTGCCCACCGACGAACGCGAACTCGGGGCGCCGCGCCGCTGCTGGAGCGCGACGGCCGGCGGCAGCCCGCTGATCTCCTCCACCTTCGGCGCGCCCACCTGCTGGATCAGCCGGCGGGCGTACGGCGCGACCGACTCGAAGTACCGCCGCTGGGCCTCGGCGTAGAGGGTGCCGAAGGCCAGCGACGACTTTCCGGACCCGGAGACCCCGGTGAAAACGGTCAGCGCGTCACGCGGGACGTCGACGTCCACCCCGTCCAGGTTGTGCACCCGCGCGCCCCTGACCCGCACGAACGGGTCGGAGGCGCCTTCGCGATCATTGCCCACGGCTCCACTGTCCCACCGGCGGCGCGGTCATGCCCGCGGCGGGAGGTGCGGGGGCTCACCGTCGGTCCACACCGGGGTGATGGACAGGTCGCCGAACCGCCAGCCGTCGGCCGTACGGCGCAGCGCCGCGCGGCACCGCCCGCCGACCGTGAAGATCCGGCCGTCCGGGTGGAGGTGCGTCATCAGCGCGTTCCACGACGCGTCGGCGGTCGCGCCGTCCGCGGCGGCCGTCACCAGCACGTCCGTCGACATGTGCTGGGTCCGGTCGAACCGGCGCAGGGCCTCCTCCGCCTGCGCGGCGATCGCCTCCCTTCCGCGTACGGCGCCCACGGGGGCCCGGACCGCCGCGTCCTCGGTGAAGAACGCGGCGGTCCACCCGGTCTCGAACGCCCGCTCGTCGAGGGCGCGGAAGTAGCGGCTCACGAGGGTGCTGACGGCGGTCTGCGGTTCCAGGGGGGTGTCCATGCGGACGATCCTGCGACCTCAAGCGGGCTTGAGGTCAAGGGGACGCGCGGGTCGAAGGGAGGCACGGGTCGAGGGGAGGCGCGGGCCGTCACGCCGTACGGGACGGCTCGGGGAGGAGGAGGCCCAGTGCCAGGGCGACGGGCGGGACGACGAGGAGGGCGGTGAGGGCGCCGCGCGGACCGTGGGCGTCGGCGATGAGGCCGAGGATCGGGGAGAGCAGCCCGCCGATGCTGACGCCCAGCCCGAGGGTGACGCCGGCCGCGGTGCCGGGGCGGGTGGGCAGGTAGTCCTGGCCGAGCTTGACGAGGACGGCGAAGGGGAGGTTGAGGCAGACACCGGTGAGGACCGCGAAGAGCAGCGGCGCGATGCTGCCCGGGGTGAGCACGAGCCCGGCGAGCATGGGCAGCGCGAGCGCGCCGCCGAGCTGCACGGTGCGCACCATGCCGATCCGGTCCGCGATCCGCCCGCCCAGCAGGGTCCCGCCGACCCCGCCGGCGAGGAAGACGGTGAGCGCGGCCCCGGCCAGCCCCCGGGAGGCGTGCAGATGCCTGATCCAGTACAGCTCGATGAACGTGTTCACCCCGAAGAAGGCCACGGAGCGCACCACTTCGAGGCAGGTCAGCGCGGCGAACGGCCCCCAGCGGTCCTTTCCGGCGCGGGCCGCCGCCGACGCGGGAACCGCGTGCCGCCGGCGGCGGCGCAGCAGGACGTACCCGGTGAGGACGGCGGGCGGGATGAACAGGGCGGTGGCGCCGACGCCCCACGCGATCAGGGCGGGGGTGGCGAGGACCGGCGCGAGGAAGAAGCCGACGCTGCCGCCGGCCGCGAAGACGCTCATCGCGGCGGCGCTGTCCCCGGCGTCCTCGCGGGCGGACTTCCCGGCGGCCGGGTGGAACATGGCGATGCCGAGCCCGGAGAGCATGATCAGGCACCACACGGCGGCGTACGACGGGACCAGTCCCGACAGGCCGAGGCTGATCCCGGCGATGGCGACGCCGACTCCCGCGAGCCAGCCCAGCCGCATCCGGTCCACCGCCAGCCCGATGAACGGCTGCGGCACCGAACTGCCCAGCGTGGCGGCGAGGGTGAGGCCGGACGCGGCGACGTAGCCGTAGTGCCGGTCGAGGACGAAGTACGGCACGGTCGCCGGGACCAGGCCCTGGTAGAGGTCGTCGACGGCGTGGGCGATGCCCCACACGCGCATCCGCTGCCAGGTGGTGCGGGCGGGGGCCGGCCCCGGGGGGCCGGAGGAGTCCGGTCGAGGTGTTGCCGTGTCGGCGGTCTGGGTCATATCCGCAGCCTGCCGAGTGGGCACACTGGTCGACTACCGATACTCTGTCTACTTATGCCGACAACCCGCCAATCGGCCGGGGAGCCGCCCCGCCGGCCCGGACCGCCGGTTCCCGACGCGCCCGGGCCGCGCCCGCTGGACGCCGCCACCCGCCAGAAGCTGGTCCACCGCGAGCGGATCGACTGGCACCACCACGCCGTGCACCAGCTCATCCACCCCAGCCGCGGCGTCCTGCGGGTGTCCACGCCGCTCGGGGCGTGGGTGGTGCCGCCGTACCGCGCGGTGTGGATTCCGGCCGGGGTGCCGCACGCCCACGAGGCGCACGGCCCGACGGACATGCGGACGCTGTCGTTCGCGCCCCGGCTCGGCCCGCTCGGCGGCGACCGGCCGACGGTCGTGGCGGTCACGCCGCTGCTGCGCGAGCTCGTGGTGGCCCTCAGCGACACGCCCGGCCCCGCGGACCCGCCCTACACCGCCGCTCAGCGGGCCGACCTCGAACGGGTCACCCTCGATCAGCTGCGGCGGGTGGACGCGCTGCCGCTGCATCTTCCGGCGCCCTCCGACGATCGGCTGCGCGCCGTGGCGAGGCTGCTGCACGCCGATCCGGCGGATGATCGCTCGCTGGCGCGGCTGGGGGCCGCGGTGGGGGCCGGTGAGCGGACGCTCAGCCGGCTGTTCCGGCGCGAACTGGGGATGACGTTTCCGCAGTGGCGGACGCAGTTGCGGCTCCACCACTCGCTGATGCTTCTCGCGGCCGGGCAGTCCGTCACCTCGGCGGCCACGGCTTGCGGGTACGCCAACCCGAGCGCGTTCATCGAGGCCTTCCGGCACGCCTTCGGGGTCACCCCCGGCCGCCACGCGTCCCCTGACCGGGGGTGACAGGACCCCCGGGCTGGGTTGTCCCGCCGGCCCCGGGACCACCCGCCGGTGGGCCGGTCGCGCCGCTCCCCGCGCCCCTGGGTTCGTGCGGCTCTTTTCGCGGAGGAACCCGCAGCCGCTCAGGGGCATGGAGGCCGGGGCCGGCGGCCCTTCGCCGGGAGGTGGGCCCTGAGCAGGGAGGACGGGGGCGTTCGGGGGGTCCGGTTGCCGCCATCCGCAGGACCGCTCAGCATGAGGGGACAGGAGGTCGTCTCATGGGCCTTTACTTCGTGAACGTGGCCGACGAACTGGTGGGGGACGCGCTGGCCGGCTTCGCCCGGGCGCACGCGGAAGACGTGCGCTGGGACGAGCGGGACGGCTTTGTACGGGCGCTGAAGCCGGCGCCGACCCGCAGGGTCGGCCTCGTCTCCGGCGGCGGTTCGGGCCATGAACCGCTGCACATCGGATACGTCGGCACCGGAATGCTGGACGCCGCCTGCCCTGGCCGCGTCTTCGCCTCACCGCACAACCGCCAGATCTTCGCCGCGTCGCGCGCCGTCGCGGGCGAGGGCGGGGTGCTGCACGTGGTGAAGAACTACACCGGCGACAAGATCAACTTCGGGATCGCCGCGGAACGCCTCGCCCGGGAGGGCATCGCCTGCGGCCGGGTGCTGATCGACGACGATGTGGCGACCGAGTCGGACGAGGTCGCCACGGGCCGGCGCGGCACCGGCGCGACCGTGCTGGTCGAGAAGATCCTCGGCGCGGCCGCGGACACCGGGATGGGCCTGGCCGAACTGGTCGCGCTGGGCACGGACGTGGCCGGCCGGTGCCGCAGCCTCGCGGTCGCCTCGGGCGCGCACACCTCGCCCGCGACCGGCCGCCCCGCCTTCGACCTGCCGCCGGGCGCCATCGAGTACGGCGTCGGCATCCACGGCGAGCGGGCCCGCCGCACCCTCGGGGAGATGTCGCTGCGCGACCTCGCCGAGGACATGGTCGCCGCCCTCGCCGACTCCCTGGACCTGGGCCCCCGGGCGCAGGTCGTGCTCCTCGTCAACGGACTGGGCGGGGTCACCCGTCTGGAGCTGTACGCGGTGCTGGGCGAGGTGACGCGGCTGCTGGACAAGCGCGGCGCCTCCACCGTACGGACCCTCGTCGGCGACTTCGTGACGGCGCTGGACATGCGGGGCTTCTCGCTCACGCTGCTGGCCGCCGACGACGCGACGCTCGCGTACTACGACGCGCCGGCCTCGGCACCCGCGTGGTGCGGGCGGGCGGGCTGACGGCGGCCGCGACCGGGTGCCCACCACGGTGCTCACCACGACCAGCGGGCAGGCAACGACGGGAGATGCAGCGATGCTCACATCAACCGACACCGAGTTCTCCGAGCCCTTCCGGCCCATCGACTTCACCGGGTTCACCGACGCGTGGGTGCGCCGGTTCGCGGCCTCCGCGACCGCGACCGAGGCCGAACTGACCGCGCTCGACCAGCAGGTCGGCGACGGTGACTTCGGCGCGAACCTGGTGGCCGGGCTGCAGGCCGCGCTGCGGCGGCTCGACGCGTCCGACGTACCGGTGCTGCCCGCGGTTCCACCGGCGCCCGCCTGGCCGTTGGAGGCGGCCGCCTCCGCGTTCCTCGACGAGGTCGGGGGCACCAGCGGCCCGCTGTTCGGCCTTCTGCTCCAGGAGGTCGCGGTCGCCGTCGCCGCTGCCCGGGACGGGGCGCCCGCCGCCGCGCTGGCGGTCGGCGCGGGCAACGGCCTCGCCGCGATCCAGCGGGTGGGGGAGGCGGCGGTCGGTGACAAGACGCTGGTCGACGCGCTGGTGCCGGCCTGCGAGGCGCTGGCCGCGCGGGCTCGTACGGTGCCGGGTGATCCCGGCGCCGCGGTCGCCGGCGCGGCGGACGCCGCGTGGGGCGGGGTGCGGAGCACCGCTCGACTCACCGCGCGGCGGGGGCGGGCGAGTTACCTCGGCGAGCGGGCGGCGGGCGTGCCCGACCCGGGGGCGGTCGGGATCGCCCTGCTCTTCGCCTCCGCGGGCACCACGGTTCCCTCTCTCACGCCGTACCTGGCCTGATCGGCCCGGCCCGGCCTTCCGGGGCGGGTGGCGCTGGTCAACTCCAGGACCACCCGCCGGTGGTGGGCTGGTCGTACGGTTCCCGGCTCCTTACCGGTCAGCGTGACGACCAGGAGAAGATGTTGGGGTCGTCGAGGGAGGCGACCCAGATGTCGACGGTGGCGGCGAGGTCCTCCCCGGGCCAGGGGCCGACGCCCATGGTGCGCAGGCCGGCGCGGGTGGCGGCCTCGATGCCGCACGCGGAGTCCTCGACGGCGAGGGAGTCGGTGGGCGCGGAGCCGCACAGGCGGGCGGCGGTGAGGTAGACGTCGGGGTAGGGCTTGGGGCGGATGCCGGGTCCCGGCACCACGATGTGGTCGAAGTGCTGCCGCAGCCCTGCGGTGCGCAGGCACGTTTCGACGACGTCCAGCGGGCAGTTGCTGGCGACCGCCAGAGGCGCGAACTTCGCTGCGTTGGCGACGAGTTCGCCCGCGCCGGGCATCGTCTGCGGGTCCGCGGCGACGAGCGTGCGGAAATGGCCGAGCAGCCGTTCGGTGAGTTCGCCGCCGAGTTCTGGCCGCCCGGATTCGTCGGCCATGAGCTGACCGCATTCGGTGTAGTGCAGGCCCTTGCTGCGTTCGGCGAATCCGTCTTCCGTCACGAGCTGGAAATCGCGCAGGGTCAGATCGCGGGCGTCCTGCCAGTGCCGCTCGGTGTCCATCAAGGTGCCGTCGCAGTCGAAGACAATCGCCGCCGGGGTCCAGGAAAAGAGGGGGTGAGGGGTCATGGGGGCAAGTCCGTTCGAGAATGCCTGAACGCGCTGAGGGTGGTCGCCGGGAATGCGGGCGACGGACGGCTGTGCGCTGTTTCGTCAGGCAGGCGCGGGCTCTCGGCGAAGGCGTCCGGAAATCCCGCGGACGGCGCGGAATTCGGAGGGCACCACCGAGAACATATCGATCGTTACGTTATGGACGACCGCGTAAGGTAGTCAAGCGAATGCAATAAGTCACACCGCGTGTCGGCCGTATCCGAGCACCCCGTATGCGGTGCAGGCGGGTCCTTGCCGGACCCGGAAGACGCAGGTGCGGTGGTGCGGCACCGGCTCGATCCGGGCGGCCGGCGCGTGCTCGGTGAAGCGGGTGGCCACCAGCCGTCCGGAGACCGGCCGCAGCAG
This sequence comes from Streptomyces sp. NPDC088194, assembly GCF_040702025.1. Classification (NCBI taxonomy): domain Bacteria; kingdom Bacillati; phylum Actinomycetota; class Actinomycetes; order Kitasatosporales; family Streptomycetaceae; genus Streptomyces; species Streptomyces sp. NPDC088194. Next base: position 22,937 of record NZ_JBFBIV010000002.1, read on the forward strand.
CGCGCCGCCGCTGGCCTCGGCCGCGGCCTGCCGGGCCGCCTCCAGCAGCACCATCCCGGGCACGTGGTCGCTGGCGTGGTCGAAGAAGAACGGGTGCCGAGGGTCGGCCGGTTCGATCGCGAGGCCGCCGTGGCGGCGGGCGATCACCACGTCGCCGTGCCCGGTGACCGCGAGCGCGGAAGGCTCGGGGCGGTCGTCCGGAGCGGGGCGCGAGGCCCGGTTCGCGGCCCGGTTCGAGGCCGGGTTCGCGGCCGGGTCGGGAGCCCGGCCGGGAGCCGGGAGCCGAGCCGGGTCCGCGCGCTCGGCGTCGTCGTCGTACCGGTTCCGTACGGCGCGGTAGCCGTCCGGGTCGACGAAGCGGGCGCCGCCGCCGGCCCGGGCGAAGTCCGTCCCGGCGCAGGCGTAGCGGACGTCCAGCCGCAGCCCGGTGACCGCGCCGTCGGCGTCCCGGCGCACCTTGCGCACCGCGATCGCGCAGGTCACCTCGGTGCCGCCGTGGCCGACCCGCGGCTCCCGGTCCGGGGCGAGCGCGAAGTACAGATCGCCGATGAGCAGATGCGCGGTCGGCGCGACGCCGAAGTAGCGCAGCGGCAGGTAGATGCCCAGTTGCCGCAGTGTCTCGACCACCAGCAGCGGGCTGTGCAGGTCCGAGCCGTCGCGCGGGAAGGTGGCGTGCGAGCGCGGCCAGCACGCCGCCGCCTCGAACCCCCCGGTGCCGTCCGGCCGTACGTCCGTCAGCAGCACCTCGGCGACGGACGACCGGTGCACCATTTCCCTGGCGACCGTGCGGGACCAGCTCAAGCCCGGTGAATCGTCCTGCCCGGAGTTCCGTCCGGACCCATCCCCGACCGAATGATTCATACCATAAGAAGAACTCACGTCCGGCTGATTCGCATGTGCGTCATCCGGAACCCGGTAGGGATCGGTCTTCGCGACGCGCTAGATTGCCGGGGTCGGCGACGAAGCGGCTACCGGGGTGATCGTGCAGGGACGGGCGGAGACGACGCGCAGGTGTCTCGTGGAGGCCGCGGCGCGGCTGTTCGAGGAACGCGGTTATGCCGGCACCAGTATCAGCGACATCAGCGCGCTCTCCGGGCGCACCAGCGGGGCGATCTACTTCCATTTCGGCAACAAGGAGCAACTGGCGCTCGCTGTCGTCGAGGCGCACTTCGCGACCTGGCCGGAGATGATCTCCGGAATTCACCGGTCATACGAATCCGCGCTGGAGAGGCTGGTCGCGCTGAGTTTCTCGGTCGCCCGCGCCTTCCGCGACGACGTCGTGGTGCGGGCCGGGTCGCGGCTGTGGACCGAGCGCCGCGCCATCGACACGCCGCTGCCCGCGCCGTTCCTCGGGTGGATCGACACCGTGGGGTCGCTGCTGCGGGAGGCGGCCGAACAGGGCGAACTGGCGGGCGGGCTCGCCCCGGAGACGGCCGCGGTCGGTGTCGTCTACGCGTTCTTCGGGATGCACACGGTCTCCGACGCGCTCGACGGGCGCGACCAGATCGAGGACCGGCTCTACGACCTGTGGCTGCTGCTGCTCGCCGGGCTCCAGGCGAAGCCCGACGCCCGGGAGCTGTTGACGCGGGTGGGCGCGCCCGGCCCGTCCTGCCTGGTGCCGTAGGGCCCTGGCGCCCGGCGCACTCGGGTGGGGGAGGGGAACCCGCGTCGGGGGGCACCCGTGCTCTCCCGGGAGCGCGGTGGACAATGATCCGCATGCCCGAGAGCCGAGCCGAAGCCCATCCCCGTTACGCCGCTCTGCTCGCGCAGTGGTGCGAGCTGTTGCGCCGCTGCCGGAACGGAGCGGCGGACGAGCCCGATCCGGCCGTGTACGGGCGGGAGTTGCTGGCCCGCTGGGCGGAGCCGCAGCGCCGCTACCACACGCTGGACCACCTGGTCGCGGTACTGGCACGGGTGACGGAGCTGACGGTGTACGCGCAGGACCCGGACACGGTGGCGCTGGCCGCGTGGTTCCACGACGTGGTCTACCGCCCGGAGCGCAGCGAGAACGAGGAGCGCAGCGCCGCGCTCGCCGAACGGGCGCTGACCGAGGCCGGGGTGGACCCGGAGCGCGTCGCGCAGGTCGCCCGGCTGGTGCTGCTGACCGTGGACCACGACCCGGCCGAGGGCGACGCCGACGGCGAGGTGCTGTGCGACGCGGACCTGGCGGTGCTGGCCGGCGACCCGGCGGCGTACGCGGGGTACGCCGCCGCCGTCCGGGAGGAGTACGCCTTCGTGCCGGACGAGGACTTCCGGACCGGCCGCGCCGAGGTGCTGCGACGGCTGCTGGCGCTGCCGAACCTGTTCCGCACGGCGTACGGACGCGAGCACTGGGAGCCGGTGGCCCGCCGCAACGTCGGCACCGAACTGGAGTTGCTGGAGGCATAGTCCGCCCGCCCGGCCGGTTTTTCCGGGCCGTGGCGCGGGACCCGGCCCTCGCGCGGGAGGGGCTGGTGTGGCACCCTTGCTCATATGTCTAGACCAATCTTCGAGGTGATCGCCCTCGGCGCGGAGGATGCCGTTGCGGCCCAGGACGGCGGGGCCGACCGCCTCGAACTGGTCACCGATATGGCCGCGGACGGGCTGACGCCCTCCCGGGAGACGTTCGGCGCGATCAGGGCGGCGGTGCGGATTCCGCTGCGCGTCATGCTGCGGCTGTCCGACGGGTTCAGCGCCGGCGACGCCCGCGAGCTGGACGTGCTGTGCGAGACCGCGCAGGGCCTGCGGGCCGAGGGCGCCGACGAGTTCGTGCTCGGTTTCCTCGACGCGCGGGGCCGGGCCGACCTCGACGCGATCCACGCGCTGGTCGACGTGATCGACGGCTGCGGCTGGACGTTCCACCGCGCCATGGACCGGGCCGCCGACCGCGACGCGCTGCGCCTGCAACTCGCCGGGCTGCCCGGCCTGGACACCTACCTCACCGCCGGATCGGCGGACGGTGTGGCGGCCGGGCTGCCGGTCCTGTGCGACGAGTCGGCGCGGGCCGGCGAGCCCGGATACGAGCCGGAGCTGCTGGTCGGCGGCGGCCTGCTCCTGGACCACGTGCCGACCCTGCGCGCGGCCGGACTCAGCGGCTTCCACGTCGGCGGCGCGGTGCGGCCCGGCGGATGGGCCGCCCCCGTCGACGTCGCCGCCGTCCGCACCTGGCGCGAGGCCCTCGACTCAGCGGTGGCCGTCGGATAGGTCCGCGCGGCTGGAGTTGCCGGGCGCGGCGCGGGGTCAGCCGACTTCCGCCAGGGCGCCCGGCAGCGGGGCGGCGTGCAGCACCGTCAGGCCCGACACCGCGCGGGTGAGGCAGACGTACAGCCGGCGCAGGCCGGTCCGTTCGTCGGGCTCGGCCGCCACGATCGCGGCGGGGTCGTCCATGACCACGTAGTCGTACTCCAGGCCCTTGGCGAGGGACGCGGGGACCAGGGTGAGCCGGGCGGTCGCCGAGGTCTCCTCGCCGGGGGAGAGGTACGGCAGGCCGGCCGCGTCGAGCGCGGCGGCCAGTGCCGGGATTCGGGGGTCGGCCGCGATGAGGCCGATGGAGCCCTCGTAGCCGAGCGACTCGCGGCAGGCGGCCAGCACGGCCGCGTCGAGCCCGTCCTCGGCCGTCGGCCGTACGAACAGGGCGCCGGGCGACTCACGGACGGAGGTCGCCGGCGCGAGCCCGGGAGCGATGGCCGGCAGCAGCCTGGACGCGTACGCGATCACCTCCCGCGGTACGCGGAAGCCGCGGGTCAGCTCCTCGACCCGGGCGTCCGGCTTGCCCAGGTGGGACAGCGCCTCGGCCCAGGAGGCGGTCGCCCAGGGCGTGGTGCCCTGCGCGAGGTCGCCGAGGATCGTCGCCGACCCGGTGGAGCAGCGCCGCCCGACCGCGCGGTACTGCATCGGCGAGAGGTCCTGCGCCTCGTCGAGCACCACATGCCCGAGCGAACCGGTGCGCTGCACCAGGTCGGTGGCCTCGTCGATCAGCACCGCGTCGGCCGCCGACCACTTCGCCGAGGCCGGTCCGCGGGCCGGCTTCGCCCACAGCACCTCCCGCTGCTCCTCCGGCGAGAGCAGCCCGTCGGCGCACGAGGCCAGGAACTCCGGGTCGGACAGCAGCCGCAGCACCGTCTTGGCCGGGTCGACCGGCGGCCAGCACGCCTTGACCGCGGCCTTGACCGCGGGGTTGCGGGCGACCGCGTCCTGCACTCGGTCGTCGGGCGCCTCGCCGGACCGCTCCATCTGCACCAGCACCGCGTGCGCGATCCGCTGCGGCAGCGCGTCCCTGGCGGCGCCGTAGCGGATGTCGCGGCCGGCCATCTCCCGGACGATCTCCTCCAGTTCGTACGCCGGCACCCGCCAGCGCCGGGAGCCGCGCACCACCACGACCGGCTCCTTCGGCATGGTGATGCCCGAGCGCACCGCGCGCCGCAGCACCTCCGCCATGCGCGCGTCGCCCTTGAGCCGCGCGGTGGCCGCCGAGTCGGTGCCGCGCACCTCGACATGGGCCACCAGGTCGTCCACGGTCGCCTGCTTGACCTGGAGTTCGCCGAGCGCGGGCAGCACCTGCTCGATGTACTGGAGGAAGGACGCGTTCGGCCCGATCACCAGGGTGCCGGTGCGGGCCAGCCGCTCCCGGTGCGCGTACAGCAGGTAGGCCACCCGGTGCAGGCCGACCGCGGTCTTCCCGGTGCCCGGCGCACCCTGCACGCAGACGCTGCCGCCCACCCCGGCACGCACGATCTCGTCCTGCTCGGGCTGGATGGTGGCCACGATGTCGCGCATCGGCCCGACGCGCGGCCGCTCGATCTCCGACTGGAGCAGCTTGCTGGAACGGTCCTCCTCGGTGGCGTCCGTCAGGTGCTCGTCCTCGTACGCGGTCAGCTCGCCGCCGGTGTAGCCGAAGCGGCGGCGCAGCGCCACGTCCATCGGCTCGGCGCGGGAGGCGCGGTAGAACGGCTGCGAGACAGGGGCGCGCCAGTCGATGACCATCGGGTCGCCGTCGGCGTCGTGCACATGGCGCCGCCCGATGTAGAAGCTCTCTCCCGCACCCCCTTCGGCCGCCTCGACGCCCGGCGCGCGCAGGTAGTCGAGGCGGCCGAAGAAGAGCGGGGTGCCGGCGAGGTCGGCGAGCGCCTTGATGCGCACCTCGATCTCGCCGGCGAGGATCTTGGCGTTGACCCAGTTCCCGGTGACGTCGCTGATGTCGAGCGCCTCGACGTCCTCCCGCATGGCGCGCAGCGCGGACCGGGAGGAGGCGAGGTGGGCGCGCTCGTGGCCCAGCGGGTCGGCCGGCGCCGGGTCCGCGGGCGGGGCGGAGGAAGGGGCCGCGGCTGTCGGCGAGGCGGACTGGTTGCGGGCGTGCGAGGGCACGGCTTTGCCTCCGGCTGATACGTGGGAGCGTACGGCGTCGCGTACGCACGCGGTGGTGATCACGAAGGGCCGGCCGGTTTCCGTCCGGGCGGCGGCACTCCCGTCAGGGAGGCGGCAAGACGCGGAACTATACGCCCCGGGTCGCGGCGATGCTAACCGTTTTCCGCCCGGGTGCCCGCCGCCGGACTCGGGGGGACCCCGAGGGGCCCGTCAGGGTCGGGGGTCCGCCCGAAGTCGCACACGCCCGGTGCGATATCCGCCCATGGCCCGACGTACGCCGTGCGCGTGATGCCTACCGTGGAGACATGGCCTCCACCACACTTCCCCCAGGTCCCAGCGTCCATGGCGGCACCGCGATCGGCGCCCGCTCCGGCAACCCCCGACACCGCGTGGGCAACGCGCTGCGCGCGGTCAAGGTGTACGTCACCACCGCCGTCGAGGTCGTCCTCCTCGGCACCGAGAGCAAGCGTTACTGAGCACCCGGAGCGCTACCGGTGAGTAGCCTCCCCGCGCCGAGGTGAGTACGGCGGCGCATGTGCGAGACCGCCCTGGGCGCTGTCATGGGACCCATGGCGACACACACCGCAGGGCACTGCCGCGGGGCCGACGATCCGGACCCCGCCCGGCCCCACCCGCCTGACGGGCGCGGCCCCGACGCGAGTCCTTCGTCCGGCCCGCCCCTCCGGCCCGGCCCGCCTCTTCCGCCCGGTCCGCCCCGCCCCGCGCTGCCGCCCACCGCGGCCGGCCGGCCGCCGGAGCCCTGGCCGTACGCCGTCCACCTCACGGGCACCGACTCCCCGCGGGAGCCCCGCGAGATCTTCGTCCCGGTGCTGTGCAGCGTCCTGTGCGCCCCACTCCTGGCGATCGGCGCGCTCTTCTTCATGCTCTCGCCGCTCGCGACCGACTCGTGCGAGCCGGACGGCTGCCACGCGCTCTTCCGGGCGATGGAGGTCGACCCCTGCGTGCTGGCGCTCGCGGCGGTCCTGCTGGCCGGTTGCTGGGCCGTGCCGAACCGCTGGCACGCCGTGCGGCCGCTGCTGGGTGTCGGGGCACTGGCGGCCGCGCTGACCGGCGTCTACCTCTACGTGCACCTGCCGCTGCCGAACTGAGGGCGGGCCGAAGCCGTTACTCGGGCGGCGGGCCGAAGCCGTACGGGGGCGGCGCGGCCGTGCACCGGACGGCTGGTCAGACGTCCTCCGCCTCCGCGGAGCCGGTGAGCAGGTCGTCGGCGTCCACGATGCGGTAGGCGTACCCCTGCTCGGCGAGGAACCGCTGGCGGTGGGCCGCGAAGTCCTGGTCGATCGTGTCGCGGGCCACCACCGAGTAGAAGCGCGCCTCGTGGCCGTCGGCCTTCGGCCGCAGCACCCGGCCGAGCCGCTGCGCCTCCTCCTGACGGGAGCCGAAGGTGCCCGACACCTGGATCGCGACCGTCGCCTCGGGCAGGTCGATGGAGAAGTTCGCCACCTTGGAGACGACCAGCACCGACAGCTCGCCCTGCCGGAACGCCTCGAAGAGCTTCTCGCGCTGCGCGTTCGTCGTCTCCCCCTTGATCACCGGCGCGCCGAGGTGCTCGCCCAGCTCGTCGAGCTGGTCGATGTACTGCCCGATGACGAGGGTCTGCTGCCCCGCGTGCTTGGCCACCAGCGCCTCCGTGACCTTCCGCTTGGTCGCGGTGGTCGCGCAGTAGCGGTACTTCTCCTCGGTCTCGGCCGTCGCGTACGCCAGCCGCTCGGTCTCGGTGAGGTTGACCCGGACCTCGACGCAGTCGGCGGGCGCGATGTACCCCTGCGCCTCGATCTCCTTCCACGGCGCGTCGAACCGCTTCGGCCCGATCAGCGAGAACACGTCGGACTCGCGGCCGTCCTCGCGCACCAGCGTCGCGGTCAGGCCGAGCCGGCGGCGGGCCTGGAGGTCGGCGGTGAACTTGAAGACCGGCGCGGGCAGCAGGTGCACCTCGTCGTAGACGATCAGCCCCCAGTCGCGGGAGTCGAACAGCTCCAGGTGCGGGTAGACACCCTTCCGCTTCGTGGTGAGCACCTGGTACGTGGCGATGGTGACCGGGCGGATCTCCTTGCGGGTGCCGCTGTACTCGCCGATCTCCTCCTCGGTGAGGGAGGTGCGCTTCACCAGTTCGTGCTTCCACTGGCGGGCCGAGACGGTGTTCGTCACCAGGATCAGCGTGGTGGCCTTCGCCTGCGCCATCGCGCCCGCGCCGACCAGCGTCTTTCCCGCGCCGCAGGGCAGTACGACCACCCCGGAGCCGCCGTGCCAGAAGCCCTCCACGGCCTGCTGCTGGTACGGGCGCAGCCCCCAGCCGTTCTCGTCCAGCTCGATCGGGTGCGCCTCGCCGTCGACGTATCCGGCGAAGTCCTCGGCCGGCCAGCCCAGCTTCAGCAGCACCTGCTTGATCTGGCCGCGCTCGGAGGGGTGCACGGCGACGGTGTCCGCGTCGATCCGCGCGCCGACCAGCGGCTGCACCCGCTTCGAGCGCAGGATCTCCTCCAGCACCGGGCGGTCGGTGGTGGTCAGCACCAGGCCGTGCGCCGGGTCCTTGCTCAGCCGCAGCCGCCCGTAGCGGTCCATCGTCTCGGCCACGTCGACCAGCAGCGCGTGCGGCACCGGGTACCGGGAGTACTCGACGAGCGCGTCCACCACCTGCTCGGCGTCGTGTCCGGCCGCCCGGGCGTTCCACAGGCCCAGCGGCGTCAGCCGGTAGGTGTGGATGTGCTCGGGGGCCCGCTCCAGTTCGGCGAACGGGGCGATCGCACGGCGGCAGGCGTCGGCCTGCTCGTGGTCGACCTCCAGGAGGAGCGTTTTGTCGCTCTGGACGATCAAGCAGGACAAGGGGGCCTCCGACGGATGGCGGGCGAACAGACAACTGTACTTCGCCGCGCGGTTCGGTCGGAGCGCGGCGGGAGGGGGCGGGGGTGAGGCGGGGTGGGACGGGGGTGAGGCGGGGGCGTGCGTCCGGACAGGGGAATCTGCGCGCGGCATGTGCTCTGCATACAAGATGAACAGTCGTATTTGATGTTTTCTGCCCCCATGGATCACCAGCAGACGAATCCCCCCACCGCGTCGCGCCGCCGGGGGCCGTTCCGTGCCGCCGCGGCGTCCACGGCAGTCGTCGGCGCGGCAGTCATGGCCGCGGCCGGCCTGCTGCTGCCCGGCTCGCCGGCCGGTGCCGCCACCTCGGACGACGGCGGGACGACCGCCGCGCTCGGGACCGCCGCCGCTCCGTCGGACACGTCCTGGCCGAACGGCAGCGAGTGGCCGCCGAACACTGCCGCGCCGTCGTCGTCGCCCAGCGGCGACAACGCGTCGTGGCCGAACGGCAGCCAGTGGCCGAACAGTGCGGCGCCCTCCGGCGCGGCACCCTCCAGCTCCGCCCCTTCCAGTTCCGCCCCCTCCAGCGCTGTCCCCTCCAGCGCGCCGCCTGCCGAACAGCACACCACGGCGCCGGACGGGTACGGCTCCACGGCGCCCGACGACGGATATGGCTCCACGGCGCCGGACCACGGGTACGGCTCCACGGCGCCGGACCACGGGTACGGCTCCACGCCGCCCGACGACGGCTACGGCTCCACGGCCCCGGGCTACGGGGACACGTGGCCGAGCGGGAGCCCGTCGCCCAGCGACAGCACCAGCTGCCCGCCCACGACTCCGCCCACCAAGCCTCCGACCACACCGCCCACCAAGCCCCCGACCGCCCCGCCGTCCCACCACCCGTCCCATCACCCCTCGCACCACCCGAGCCATCACCCCTCGCACCACCCGAGCCACCACCCGTCGCACCACCCCAGCCACCCGCCGACGACGCCGCCCACCAAGCCGCCGACGACCCCTCCGACGAAGCCGCCCACGACGCCCCCCACGACGCCTCCGACCACCCCTCCCACGACTCCGCCGTCCCACCACCCGAGCCATCACCCCTCGCACCACCCGAGTCACCACCCGTCGCACCACCCCAGCCACCCGCCGACCACCCCGCCCACGACGCCGACCACGCCCACCACGACCCCGCCGACCCTTCCGCACACCGGTGCGTCGGCCCAGGTCGAGTGGGCCGCCGCGGCGGCCGTCGGGGTGCTGGGCGCCGGCGGTGCGCTGGTGGTGTTCAGCCGCAGGCGCGGGCGCCACAACTGACGCCACGCGTATGACCGTTCGTACGATCCGTACGACCGCCGCCGGTCCGGCCGCCGCACGCCTTCCCACGGCGTACGGCGGCCGGTCGGGGGTAAGCGCCGCAGGGACAGTGCCTATTCGAGGGGGCCGCGTTCCATGGCGCTACGAGTCCCGCTCTTCCGTGCCGGCCCGTCCTCCGGGTCGAGCGGGGCGGCCACACCGGGGGCGGCGCGGAAGGCCGCGCCCAAGTCCGTTCCGAAGTCGAAGCCCGAGCCGAAGCCCAAGTCGAAGCCGGAGCCGAAGCAGGGGCCGAAGCCCAAGTCCGCGCGCAAGCCGGGCTCTTCGCCGAAGCAGGCGGCCGGGCGGCCCCGCAAGGCCACGGTCGGCCAGGCGCCGAAGTCCCGCCGTACGTTGCCCGGTTGGTGGCCGCGCTCCGGCGGCGACGTACCGGCGAAGTCGGCGAAGTCGGCCAAGGCGGCAGGGCCCACCAAGTCCGCCAAGCCCGCCAAGTCCGCCGCGCGCCGCGACGCCCCGCCCGCCCCGCTGCTCCAGCGCCGTTCCGCGGTCGCGCTGGCGGCCCGGGCGCTGGTGCTCGCGGTGCTCGTGGTCGCGATGGTGGCCTTCGCGGTGGCGCTGGCCCGGGTGACCCTCGTGCCGTCGCCCGCCTCGGACGCCCTCGTGCACACCAACCTGCGGCCGGGCGCGTCGATCCGGGCCTACCTCGACCAGCCGGACACCCGCGACACCGTCAAGCAGATCGGCGGCAACATCCTGCTCGGCGTGCCCTTCGGCATCCTGCTGCCCACCCTCTTCCCGCGCACCCGCGGGCTGATCCGGGTCGTCGTCGTCACCGCCCTCGTGATGCTCATGGTCGAGACCACCCAGGGAGCGATCGTGGAGGGCCGCGCGTTCGACATCGACGACGTCATCCTCAACACCGCCGGCTCCCTGCTCGGTTACCTCGCCCTCGGCCTCCGCCTCGGCCGCGCCCTCCACCCCCGCCGCCCCCACTGGTACCACCGCTACGGCATCGGCAAGGCTCCGGAGCCCGCCCCCGCCGATCTCGAGCGCTGATCGGGCACCCGCCGGCGGGGGGTGCGCGTTCGCGGTGCGCCGTACCGGAGCGGGGCGTTCCCCTACGGCGAGAACGCGTGCACCCCCTGCGCCCCTGTGGCACCATCACTTCGAGCTGGGCCGGCCCAGGGGCCGCGCGGTGTGCCAGGAGGCGGAGAGTTCCAGATGCGGGTGGAGATCCGGGCGACGAACGACGACGAGGTTCCTGCCCTGCACGACTTCTTCCGCTGGCTGAGGGACGACCAGGACGGGCCCGAGTCGGTCCGCCTGGAGAACGCCGCCACCGGCCGCCCCGGGGCGATGGGAGCCCTGGAGGTCATCCAGGTCGTCCTCGCCGAGTCGACGACCATCGCGAGCCTGGCGATGCAGTACGTCTCCTGGCGCCGCTCGCGAGCCGGCGGCGGGCGCGGCGCGGGATTCACCTTCACCCGCGACTCGGACGGCCTGTCCGTCACCGTGGAGAACGGCACCGACGACGAGGTGCGCCGGGTCCTGGCGGTGCTCGCGGCGCTGCCGGAGCCACCTCCCTCGCCCGACCAGCCCGCCCTCGACCAGCCCGCCCCTGACCAGCCCGCGCCCGACCCTGACGGCCAGGCCCCTGAGTAGCCCGCATGGCCACCCAGGGGGACAGGGAACTCGCCGATCCGCACCGTTCGTACGCGGTCCTCGTCGGAGCCGCGTCGTACGACCACGCCTCCCTCGACGAACTGCCCGCGGTCGCGAACAACCTCGGCAGGCTGGCCGAGTTGTTCACCGACGCCACGATCTGGGGCCTGCCGCAAGGGAACTGCGTACGGCTGCCGCAGCCGGAATCCCGGGAGGAGGTCCTCGACGCGATCCACGACGCGGCGCGCAAGGCCGAGGACACGCTGCTGGTCTACTTTGCCGGGCACGGTCTGGCCCATCCGGACGTCAACGGCCTCCTGCTCGCCCTGCCCGGCACCGATCCCGAACGGGCCTACACCGCCCTGGACTTCGATGCCGTACGCGGCGAGGTGCTCCGTACCCGGCGCGACGTCAACCGGGTCGTGATCCTGGACTGCTGCTACGGCGGGCGGGCGTTCGAGGGGGGCATGGGCGGCGCCGGCCGGGCGGTGCAGATGGCCGAGCAGACGCGCATCGCGGGCTCCTACCTCCTCACCGCGAGTTCCGCGACCCGGCAGTCGCAGTCGCCGCCCGGCGAGACGTACACGGCGTTCACCGGAGAGCTGATCCGTCTGCTGGAGAGCGGGCTGCCCGACGCTGGCGAACTGATCGAGGCCACCCACGTCTACGAGCACCTGTACGGCGAACTGCGAGCCAAGGGACGCCCGTTGCCGCAGCAGCGGCTCAGCAACACCGGCCGCACCCTCGTCTTCGCCAGGAACCGGCACCTGGCGGAGAGCGCACCGGTGGACGACGAGGAGCAGGGCGCGAGCCCGTCCGGCACCCCCCACGTGGTGACCGGGCCGGCCCGGACGCCGCGCGAACTCGTCCAGGAGGCCGCGAGGTCGAGGACCGCGGACGGCGGTGCTGCCGCCGACGCGCTGCTGCGGGAATGGGCGGCGCGCCGTCCGGTCCAGGAAGTGGCCGCCCTCGCGGCGCTTTTGAGCGCGGCGGACGACCGGGCCGCCTCCGGTGTGGTGACCGCGGCCCTGTCCGATCGCGGCCCGCAGGCCGTCGCCGACTACCTTGACGCCCTGTACGCCGTCGACGACGAGCCGGCGGACGCCGCACGCGTCCTGCACCATGCCGCCGGCCAATCCGTCGATGTCGTCGCGGCCACCTACAAGTCCCTGCGCTCCAACGGCCGTTCGGCCGAGGCGGACCGCTTGCTGTCCCTGCGGACCGAGCGTCTGAGCAGTACCGACGACGTCCTCGAACTGGCAGGAGCGCTCTGGTCCGCCGGTCTCGAGCCGGAGGCCGACCGGGTCCTCACGGCCGCCACCACGGACTCCCCGGAGGAACCAGGACGCCTGGCCGACGCCCTCCTGGCCATCGGCCAGCAGGTCCGGGCGTTCGCGCTCTACCTGCGGACCCAGGAGACGGTGACACGGCGTCCGGTGCCCGCGTTCGTGCAGCTCCTGCGGAAGATGCACGAGGCGGAACACGAGGACGACGCCGCCACGATCCTCGAAGGGTGGATCGCCGGCGCCGTTCCCCCGTCAGCGTCGTCGGTGCGTCCCGATCTGCGGACCATCGCCGAACTCTGCGCGGAACTGCGTTCGGCGGGCCTCGGCCCCGACGCCTCGACCGTGCTGCGGCGGTGCGCTGCCGCGATGTCTCCGGCGGACCTGACGGCACTCGCCAAGACGCTGTACCGGCAGGGCCGAGGTGAGGACTCCGTCCTGCTGTTGTCGATGGCGACCCGCACCGGCCCGGTCGAGGCCGCGGTGGACTTCGTCGACAGCCTGCGCGAGATGGGCCGCCCCGTGGACGCGAACGCCCTGCTCGACGAGGTCGGCCAGTCGTCCGCGCAGGACGTCGCGCGGCTGCTGGAGGGGTTGGAGGAGCGGGGCCGGACCCGTGACCGTGACCGGCTGCTGTCCGCGATCGCTGCTCAATCGGCACCTGCGCGGCTCGCGTTGCTCAGAGAGCCGTTCCTGGCGGACGGGCGCTACGACGAGGTGTTCACCTCGTTCGGCACCGCGTCGGACGAGGCGTTCGCCGAGGTGCTGGAACAACTGCGGGACACCGGAAGCCATCTGGACCTCCTCGCGCTGTTCGGCTACGGCGCCCGCAGGGCTCCGGCGGACCTCGCCGCACGGCTCGCCTGGCTGGAACGCGGAGGATTCCCCGAAGCCCTCGCGCTGCGGGCCTGCTTGTCCGACCGCGGGATCTCGGCCGGCGGACGTGTCCCGACCCTGGACAAGGGCAACCTGGAGGCCGTGGCCGACCGCCTCCGGTCTCCCACCGGGCTGGCGCTGGCGCTGGCGGCCTTGCGGGCCCTCGGCCGCGAGGAAGCGGTCCGGTACGCGGCCCGGCGGGCGGCGGGGGCGTGGTTCGACTCCGCGCGGCGGCTGGAGTTGACGCTGTCCCTGCGCCGCAGGGGACTGCACGGCACCGCCCGGGTCGTGATCAAGGGGGGATCGTGGGACGAGATCGGCCACCTGCGCGCCACGGTCACCGGGCTGCACGGCGCGGGGTTCCCCGACGACGCCGCGTACGCGCTGCGCTGCTACGCCGTCCGGCTGGGCGGCCGGGCGAAGAAGCTCGCGGTCTCGCTCGGCCTGGAACCGCCGCCCGGCCCGGCGTACTTCCCGCTCCTGCGGCGCTCCGTGCTCGACGACGGTGACGGCACGGCGAGCTGACCGTTTCGGAACGGCCGGGTTTCGCGTGAGGCCGGGTCAGGACGGGTGTCGGAACAGGCCGGGTCAGGACGGATGCCGGAACAGGACGGGTCAGGACGGGTCTTCGGCGAGGGTGGAGACGCCGGTGATGCGGTGCAGGGCGAAGGTGCGGTTCTCGTCGGCGGTGTGGTCGTAGGCCGTGACGTATCCGCCTTCGACGCGGAGCGGGGCGATGACGCGCTGGGTGGCGGCGCCCTCGGCGTTGACGTAGCCGATCCAGAGGGACTCGCCGGTGAGGGCGGCGGCCTGCACGGTGGCGAGGGTGTCGGCGGCGGGGGTGCGGGGCAGGCCGCCGTCGCGGGCGGCGGGGGCGCTGCGGGTGACGGTGGCGGCGCGGTCGCCGGCCCGGATCGCCTTGACCGCGAGGCCGAGCAGCGCGTCGTCGGGCGCGGGCGGCCCGTCGGTGACGGGCAGCGGCGGGGTGCGCGGCGGGGTGCGGCGGGCGTCGGGGCGGGTGATCAGGACGTCGCCGTCGGGCGATTCCGCGGCCGGGGCGAGGCCCATCGCGCGCAGCCGCTCCAGGAGGGTGGCCGGGTCGGCCTGCGCGGCCAGCACGGTCGGGGCGAGCCGGCGCAGCCCGAGGCCGCCTGCCCGGCGGTCGGCGAGGAGTTCGGTGAGCACGGCGTCGTCGTCGCAGCGCAGGTACGCGGCGGCCACGCCGACCCGCAGCGCGCCGTGCCGGCGCGCCACGTCGTCGATGAGATAGCTCAGCGGCTGCGGCACGGGCGTACGCGAGTGGGTGGTCAGGAAGGACTGCAACTCGGCGGCGCTGCGGCCCGCGTCCAGGGCGCGCCGCACCGACTCGGGGGTGAAGCGGTAGACCGTGGCGCCGCCCTTGGACTCGATGTCGGCCAGCATGCCCAGCATCTCCGCGAGCGGCGCGACCAGCGGACCCGGGGCGACGGCCGTCAGGTCGGCCTGGAGCAGCACGTGGTCGAGTGGTTCCGGCAGCAGCGGGGCGAGCGCGGCGGCGGCCGCGTCCGGGTCGCCGGCCAGCAGCGGCCGGGCGTGCGCGGCGAGCGCGCCGCGCCCGGTGACGCCCAGTGCCTCGGCGTCCATGAGGGTCCAGTCGAGCAGGTCGGTGCGCAGCGCGTCGGCGCCCGGCCGCAGCGGGCGGTCCCAGCGCAGCCGGGCCAGCAGCGCGTCCCGGTCCGCGGCGGTGCCGGGCGGCGGCTCGGCGAGCAAGTCGAGCGCGGCGCGCCGTACTTGGGGGGCGAGCGGGCGGTCCAGGTCGGGGCCGAGCGCGGCCAGTGCCCGCCCCTTCGGGTCCCGGCTGCCGACCAGCCCTGCGGTGCGGGTCGCGGTCAGCCAGGCGGCGGCCAGTACCGACCACTGCTGCTGGGACGGGAGTTGGGCCCATCCGTCGGCCGCGGGGGTCGGGGCGTACGCCTCCTCGACCTCGCCGTCCGCGGCCACCAGCCCCGCGGCGTAGGAGAGTTCGACCCAGAAGGCGGCCTGCGGCTCGGGCAGGTCGAGGGTCGCCGCGGTCCGCTTGAGGTCGCGCACGCTGATCCCGCCGGCCCGCAGCACGGCCGGCCCGCCGGTCTCCCACGCGGCGAGCAGTTCGGCGACGGTGCGTACGGCGGTCAGCGCCTGGCCGGCCGCGGTGAGGTCGACGGTGCGCGGGGTGCGCGGCACCGGGGCGATCGGCGGCGGCGCCGGCTGCGGGGAGCGGTGCGCGCGGCCACCGCGCAGCGCGAGCGCCGCCTCGCGGGGCAGCGCGACGTTGTGCGGGCCGGCCGGCAGCAGCAGGCCGCGGGCGAGCAGCCACTGCACGGCGGTCGAGGCGTCCTTCGCCCGTACGGGTGCGGTCGCGTCCCGCACCTCGCCGTACGGCGGTCCCCACACCAGGCGGTCGAGCACGGTGCGCACGCCCTCGGGCGCGGAGTCGAGCAGCGGGCCCAACCCGCCCGGATCGGCGAAGAGTTCGGCCAGCGCGCGGGTGGCGCTCACCGGGTCGTGGGTGGCCGGCAGGCCCGCGTCGGCCACGATCTCCTGGAGCCGGGCGGGCGACATGCCCGAGGTGGCCTCGCCGACGGACGGGCCGAGCCCGGTCGCGGACGCCACCGCGGGCGACGGCGCCAGCACGTCGCGGGCCGCGCGCACCAGCCGCAGCCGGTCCTCGCCGCCCCACACCACGCCCCGGGTGCGCAGCCGCTCCACCGCGCCGGGCAGGGCGGCGGTGACCGCCGCGGCGAGGTCGGCGGGCAGCGGCTCGCCGAGCGGGGCGGCGCCGCCCCCGGCCGGGTCCGCGCCGGCCATCAGCACGCGCAACGCGTCGTACGGGCACGGGTCGGCGGCCACCGCGAGCGCCTCCGCGACCTGGCGGGTGAACGCGTCGACCTGGTCCAGCGCGCGCAGCACCGACGCGCGGGTGGCGG
Organism: Streptomyces sp. NPDC088194; assembly: GCF_040702025.1. NCBI lineage: Bacteria > Bacillati > Actinomycetota > Actinomycetes > Kitasatosporales > Streptomycetaceae > Streptomyces > Streptomyces sp. NPDC088194. The sequence continues at coordinate 39,186 of NZ_JBFBIV010000002.1, forward strand.
CGCGGGTGGCGAGCTGGGTGAGGTCGTTCGGGACCGGGGCGAGCAGGTCGGGCCGGGCGCGCAGGAGGCGGGCCAGCGCGTCGTCGTCACGTGCGCGCAGGTCCTCCGCGAGGGTGCGCGGCTCTGCCGTATCCATCCGTCCCACATTAGCCGCATGGAGGTAAGCGGACGGGTACGGTCGTCGTGGCGGGCGGCGGTGCGGCGGACGGCGGAAGGAGCCCGGCGGTGGGCGTGGAGAGCGACCGGCTGGTGTTCGACTACCTCAGCCGGGTCGGTGACCTGGCGCAGACCGCGCTTCCGGCGGCCGACCGGATGCGGCTGGTGGCGCAGTTGCGGACCGACATCGACCGGGCCAGGGGCGAGGGGGACAACGCGGCGGCGGTGCAGCGCATCCTCGGGCGGTTCGGCAGCCCGGACGAGGTGGTCGAGGCGGCGGCGGGCACCCGCGGGTCGGGCCGGTCCGCTGCCGGCGCCGCGTCGGGGGCTGCCTCCGGGTCCGGAGCGGGCGAGCCGCCCGCCGGGGAGCCCGCGCCGGGGACGTACGGGCCGTACGCGAAGCCGCGCGGGGCGGCGGTGCCGAAGTCGCGGGAGAGGTCGCCGGAGGAGCCGTCCGACGGGTCGCGTGACGATTCGCGCGAGGAGCGGCGGGCCTCCCGCCGGGAGAAGCCGCGGTCGCGCGGCGAGCGGGAGCCGGAGTGGTGGGGCGGCGGGCTGGGGGAGGGGCGGCTGCGTGCCGGGGACGAGCTGGCCGGGCTGCCGGGGATGACCGGGGGGATCTTCATCCCGTTCGACGACGAGGACCTGGCGGGGAAGGAGGCGGGGGAGGAGCTGCGGCCGCTCCCGGGTGCCCTCGCGGGGGGAGGGGGCGGTGGCCCCGGGGAAGGCGAGGGGGCGGCGGGCGGCGGGTCGGCCGAGGCGGGGCCGACGGGGCGGAAGGGGCTGCGCGGGCTGCTGCGGCCGGGCGCGGGCGGGGGTGCCCGTGCCCGCGTGAAGCGGTGGGGCAGCCCGCTGCTGCTGTGCGCCGCCGCGCTCCTGGTCGCCGGTGTGGTGATCGGCTCATGGATTCCGCTCGGGCTCGGCTGGCTGGCCGGATACCTCTCGCGCACCCTCACCCGTACCCAGGCCAAGATCGCGGTGTTCGGGGTGCCCGGGGCCACGGCCGTGGGCTACGCGGTCTGGCTCTGGGGCCGTGACAAGGGCCGCTGGGGTTCGCCCGTCGCCCAGGGGCAGATGGGACACGTGATCCGGGACGACCTCCCCGTCGCGGTCCGCGTCGCCGCCGTCGGCTCCGCCCTGTACTTCCTCTGGCGGGCGCGCAGGTCCGCGTAGCGCTCGGCCCGGGCGGACCCTCCGGGTCGCCCGGTGCTGTCGGTGCCGGGACCGCCTTCCGGTGCCTCCGGTCCCCCCGGAGGACGGAACGGGACGGGAACGGGGGCACCGGGGTGGGTCCCGTCGCCGTCGGGGACAATGGGCGGGTGACCAAGGACCTCGCCGCCCCGTTGACCGTCGGGTTCGACCTCGACATGACCCTGATCGACTCCCGCCCGGGGATCAAGGCGGTGTACGACCGGCTGGCCGCGGAGACGGGCACCTTCATCGACTCGGCGCTGGCCGTCACCCGCCTCGGCCCGCCGCTGGAGGACGAGCTGGCGAACTGGTTCGCGCCCGAGCTCATCGCGGAGATGGGCGACCGCTACCGCGCGCTCTACGTCGACCACGCGATCCTCCCGACCCCGGCGATGCCCGGCGCGGTGGCCGCGGTGGAGGCGGTACGGGCAGCGGGCGGCCGGCCGCTGGTCGTCACGGCGAAGCACGCCCCGAACGCCCGGCTGCACCTGGACCACGTCGGCATCGAGGCCGAACTGCGCGGCTGGCTGTGGGCGGAGGCGAAGGCCGAGGCGCTGGTCGAGTACGGCGCGTCGGTCTACGTCGGCGACCACGTCGGGGACGTGCGCGGGGCGCGTGCCGCCGGCGCGCTGTCGGTGGCCGTGGCGACCGGGCCGTGCGGGGAGAAGGAACTGCTGGCGGCGGGCGCCGACGTGGTGCTGGCCGACCTGACGGAGTTCCCCGCCTGGTTCGCGGACTACCGCTCCGCGGCGGCCTGATCCGCGGCGGCCTGCCCGGCCGCCTGCTGCCCGATCCCGGACTGCCCGACCCCGGACTGCCCGACTCCGGACTTCCCGACCACGGCCGTTCCCCCCGCACCGCCCGCCGTCGCGTGCCGCTGGGCCAGCGCGGACTTCAGCAGCCCGACCAGGGCCAGCGCGAGGCCCAGCCCCATCAGCATCGACACGAAGTACGCCGGGGTGGGCAGCCGCTTGGTGTGCAGCAGCAGCGGCGCGACCGTCACCACGGTGCCGACCGTCCCGACCAGGAACGTGATGGCGCCGGTGCGGACCAGCAGGTCACCGGGGCCCAGGGTTTGTTTGCTCACCCGACAAGGGTAGGTCCGTGGGGTGGACGGAGTGGAACGGAGTCAGGGCCGCCGGGCGTCCTGTCGTACGGTGGCGGGCCGTCGGCGCGCTGCCGGCGACTGTTCGGACGGGTCCGCGGACGGGTCTGCCGACGGGTCCTCGGACGGGTCCGGAGCGGTCCGCTGACGACCTGCCGGGAGCGGTTTCCAGCTGCTCTCGGGTAATTCTCCAGCAGCCCCCGGCGGGTTCGGGTAATTTCGAGTAACTTCCATCAGCTCCGAGAACTTCGGGCGACACCGAGCAATGAGGACGAGGTCGGACGTGCCTACCGGCAAGGTCAAATGGTTCAACAGCGAGAAGGGCTTCGGCTTCCTCTCCCGCGATGACGGCGGCGACGTCTTCGTGCACTCGTCGGTGCTGCCCGAAGGGGTGGCGGCCCTCAAGCCCGGCCAGCGCGTGGAGTTCGGCGTGGTCGCGGGCCAACGCGGTGACCAGGCGCTTTCGGTGACGCTGCTCGATCCGGCACCGTCCGTCGCGGCCGCCCAGCGGCGCAAGCCGGATGAGCTGCTGCCGATCGTGCAGGACCTCACCTCGCTGCTGGAGGACGTCGCGCGCTCGCTCCAGCGCGGCCGCTATCCGGACAAGGCGCACGGCCACAAGATCGCCTCGGTGCTGCGCGTCGTCGCCGACCAGCTCGACGTCTGACCCTTCGGCGGCGCGCGCCTCTTTTAACCGGGCTTTACCGGAACCGTGGATTCCGGTAAAGCCCGGTGCGGTAATTCAGGTCACATCCGTCACAAATCCGCCGGTTATCCGAAAGCCAGCGCGCCGGCCGGCAGCGGCGGCACCAGACCCTCGGCCGCGGCCCGGGTGAGCAACCCGCGCACCGCCGCGTAGCCGTCCTCGCCGAGGTCGGCGGTGAACTCGTTGACGTACAGCGCGATGTGCTGGTCGGCGACCGCGGGGTCCATCTCCTGGGAGTGCGCGAGGACGTACTCCCGGGACAGCTCGGGCTCGTCCCAGGCGCGCCGCACCGACGCCCGCGCCGCATCGGCCAGCGCGCGCAGCCGCTCGCCGCCCAGCGACCGCTTGGCGATGATCGCGCCCAGCGGGATCGGCAGCCCGGTGGTGGCCTCCCAGTGCTCGCCCATGTCCGCGAGCTTGTGCAGGCCGTAGTTCTGGTACGTGAAGCGCGCCTCGTGGATCACCAGGCCCGCGTCCACCCGGCCGTCCCGCACCGCGGGCATGATCTCGTGGAACGGCAGCACCACGATCTTCCCGACGCCGCCGCTCACCTCGGCCGCCGCCCACAGCCGGAAGAGCAGGTACGCCGTCGACCGCTCGCTCGGCACCGCGACCGTCTTCCCCGCCAGGTCGGTGCCGGCCTCCTTCGTCAGCACCAGCGGCCCGCACCCCCGGCCGAGCGCCCCGCCGCAGGGCAGCAGCGCGTACTCCTCCAGCACCCACGGCAGCACCGCGTACGACACCTTCAGGATGTCGAACTCGCCGCGCTCCGCCATGCCGTTGGTGATGTCGATGTCGGCGAACGACACGTCCAGCGGCGGGGCCTGATCGACCAGGCCGTGCGCCCAGGCGTGGAAGACGAAGGTGTCGTTCGGGCACGGGGAGTACGCGATGCGCAACGCCGACTCCCGTTCGGCCGACCCGTCCTGTCCGGCCCGCTGATCCGGCCGCTGCTGCTCTGTCTTCTGCTCGTCACCCATGATGTGCCTCAACTCCCAGTACGGCCGGCAGCTTCCCGAACGCGGCCGTCAGGGCCGCCAGCGCCTCCCCGATCCGCCAGGCGGCCCGGTCGCGGGGACCGACGGCGTTGGACACCGTACGGATCTCCAGCACCGGCAGGTCCGCCGCCGCGGCCGCCTCGGCCACTCCGAAACCCTCCATCGCCTCCGCCACCGCGCCCGGGTGACGGCCCGCCAGTTCGGCCGCCCGCTCGGCGCTGCCGGTCACCGTGGACACCGTCAGCACCGGCCCGTACGCCGCCGCGAGGCCGTCGGCCACCGCCCGGCTCAGCTCCGGTGGCGGGAGGTGGCGGGAGGTGCCGAAGCCCAACTCGGCGACCGGCACGAAGCCGTCGGGCGTCTGCGCGCCGAGGTCCGCCGCCGTGATCGCGCTCGCCACGGCCACCGAGCCGACCGGTGCGGTGGGCGCGAAGCCGCCGGCGATGCCCGCACTGAGCACCAGGTCGTACGGCTGCCCGGCCGCCTCCGCCCGGGCCAGCGCGGTCGCGGTGGCGGCGGCAGCGGCGCCGGGGCCGACGCCGCCGGCCAGGACGGTGGCGCGGAGTGCGGGCGCGGGCCCGGAGCCGGGGGCCGTGGCGGGATCGGGGGCGCCCGTGGTCACGGCGCCCGGGGGGAGGACCGCGGCCAGGCCCGCGGCTGCCGCGTCGCGCTCGGCGGCCACCGCAGTCACCACCAGCAGGCGGTTCGCGGGCGCTGTCGTACCGCTCATCCGTTCAACCGCCCATCCGTACGGCGACGGACCGGGGCGCGGCCGACCGTCGCTCAGCCGTCGTTCACTTGCCGCTCAGCGGTGGCTGAGCAGCGGGCCTCAGCCGTCGCTCGGTTGCCGCTCAGCCGGCGTTCAGTGGTCGCTCAGTGGTCGCGCCGCAGCTCGAAGGAGATCACCCGGGTGACCTTGGCGCCGCTGGTGTCCGCGGACTCCACGATGTTCAGCGTCACGCTGTCCACCGGGGTGGTCTGGCCGGTCTGCGGGTCCTGCACGTGGAACAGCTCCGCGCTGTCCACCGTGAAGTAGGTCTTGTTCTTGAGCACCTCGTCGTTGGCGAGCGAGGTGTTCTGCACGATCAGCCAGCCCTTGTCGCCGATCGAGGGGTCCACGCCGATCCGTACCTGGTCGCCGACCGGGACGGTGATGTGGTGGGTCGGCTTCGCCTGGAGGCACTTGGCGAAGATCGCCTGCGGCAGCAGCGCGCCCTTGGCGTAGCAGGCCTTGCTCGCCGACGCCATCACTGACTTGCTGCCCACGGTCACCGTCGCCTCGGCGGTCGGCTTCGTGCAGGCGGTGAGGGAGATCAACCCGAGGGAGATGGCACCGAGGGCGGTGGCGGCGCGGCGAATGCTCATGGCAGGAGGCTACCGGGCGGTCGCCTCCACTCCGCGCGCGGGTAGGCCGTGTCCCCCGAGATCGGGCCGGTGGCGCGGGCCGGGCGGCCGCCGGGAGTTGTGCGGACGGCGCGCCCTCAGGCGACGGGGGCCTTGGTCGGCGAGCGGTGCCGTCAGGCGACGGGGGCCTTCGTCGGCGAGCGGTGCCGTCAGGCGACGCGGGCCTTCGTCGACGAGCCGCGCCGGGCGGCGCCCAGCAGCCCGCGCACCGCGACCAGGAACGCCGCCAGCACCAGGCAGGCCGCCGTCGCCATGCCCAGCGAGCCGTTCAGCGGCAGCACGATGCCGATGCCGCCGCCGACCACCCAGGACAGCTGGAGCACCGTCTCGGAGCGGGCGAAGGCCGACGTACGGACCGCCTCCGGTACGTCGCGCTGGATCAGCGCGTCCAGCGACAGCTTCGACAGCGCCTGCGCGATGCCCGCGACCGCGGTCACCGCGGCCACCGTGATCAGGCCGAACCAGCCCGCCGCCACGGACGCCACCGACAGCGCGCACACCAGTGCCGTCGCGATGATCACCTCGGGGCCACGGGCCTTGAGCCAGGCGCCCAGCGCGGTGCCCAGCGCGTTGCCCGCGCCGGCCGCGACAACCGCCACCCCCAGCGACAACTCCGGCGACAGCCCGCCGATCGGATGCTCGCGCAGCATGAACGCCAGGAACATCGTCAGGAAGCCGGACAGCGCGCGCAGCCCGCAGTTGCCCTGCAACGCGTGCAGCACCGACGAACCGACACCCAGCAGACCCGGCTTGCGGCCCGGGACGCCGGACGGCTCCGCCGGCGCCTCCTCGTCGGCGGTCAGCCTGGCCCTGCGCTCGCCGCGGGCGGAGTCCACCTTGTTCGGCAGCGCCATGCACAGCACCGCGCCGCACATGAAGATCGCGAAGGCCCCGTACAGCGGCCACTGCGGGCCGATCTTGTGCAACCCCGCGCCGACCGGCGCCGCCACCGTGGTGGCCAGCAGACCCGAGAGGGTGACCCGGGAATTCGCCTTGACCAGGGTGGTGCGATCCGGCAGCAGCCGCGGCACCACCGCGCTGCGCACCACCCCGTACGCCTTGGAGCCGACCAGGCTGCCCAGCGCCGCCGGATACAGCCCCAGGCCGGCGTGCGAGACCATCCCGGCCATCATCCAGGCGAGCACCGCGCGGGCCACCATGGACATCGCCATCGCGGCCCGGCGGCCGTGCTGAAGGCGGTCCAGCAGTGGGCCGACCACCGGCGCGAGCAGGGCGAACGGCGCCATCGTGATCAGCAGGTAGAGCCCCACGCGGTTGCGGGCCTCGCCGCTGGGGACCGAGAAGAACACGGTGCTGGCGAGCGCGACGGTGATCATCATGTCGCCGGCCGAGTTGACCGCGTGCAACTCGATCAGTTTCGCCAGGCCCGACTCGCCCGCACCGCCCGCGTGTGTCGTGCGCCGGATACGACGGCGCAGCGCTCCCGCCGACCGCCCCACGCCGCTCGCGAGGGCGCGCCCGGCCCTGCGTGCGGGCCCTGGGCCCGCGGTCACGGTTCGTGCCACGACGCAATCCTGCCCCAATTGGAAGACGGCGCACCCCCTCCTTTGCGCGCATGGTGCGCACCGGTAGCGTGCGATCGCGCAGAATGGGTGACAACAGGTGCGCCCGATGACGCTCGGGCAGGGCCGGGGAAGCGGTGAACTCAGGCGTTGAAGCGGTCCGTCGGTCCGCTCCGCCGAGGTTCATCGCGCCTCGGGTCCGCCCGCCCGCGAGCGCACACGTGAGACGGCGTAGAGAGAGAAACGATTTCTGTGAGTCCTGCGATGCGAAGCCGTACCCCTGATCGCCTGTGCGCCGAGGCGGTCGATGTCGCGCTGGCCGTGACGAGGGAGGCGGTGGGCGCGGCATCGGTCGGCGAGCACCTCGGCGTCGTCGCCGAGGGCGACCGCGTGGTCACCCATCTGTTCGCCTGCACCGAGCCCGCCTACCGGGGCTGGCGGTGGGCGACCACCCTCACCCGGGCGTCCCGCGCGAAGGCGGTGACGATCGACGAAACGGTGCTGCTGCCCGGTCCGGATTCCGTACTGGCACCCGAGTGGGTGCCCTGGAGCGAACGGCTGCGGCCGGGCGACATGGGCCCGGGCGACCTGCTGCCCACCGAGGCGGACGACCTGCGGCTCGAACCGGGATGGACCGGGGACGGCGCCGCGGCGGTGTCGGCGGCGGCGGATGTCGCGGGGGCCGTGGAGATCGAGGAGGCCGTCGAGGCGGCGGAGGCCGGGGAGGCCGGTGGGGCCGCCAAGGGCGAAGCGTCCGGTGGGGCCGGAGCGGCCGGAGTGACCGCGCCGGGGTCCGGAGCGTCGACGGCCGGTGACGTGGTCACCGGGGTCCCGAGCATCGCCGAGATCCGCTCGGTCGCGCGCCAGCTCGGCCTCGGCCGGCCCCGGGTGCTGTCCCGGTACGGACTGCACACCGCCGCCGACCGCTGGGAGGAGCAGTTCGGCCCGAAGACGGCGATGGCCCAGGCCGCGCCCGCGAACTGCGTGAGCTGCGGCTTCCTCGTGCCGATCGGCGGCTCCCTCGGGCAGGCGTTCGGCATCTGCGCGAACGAGTACTCCCCGGCCGACGGCAACCTCGTCTCCCTCGCGTACGGCTGCGGCGGCCACTCCGAGGCCGCCGTGATGCCCAAGACGCCCGAGCCCGCGCCCATGGTCCTCGACGACCTCGACGACGACGAGACCCCCTGAGGGCCACTGCCTGAGGGGCCCTGCCCGCCGCGGAGCGGGCCGAGCCGGCGACGGCGGACGGGGCGGCGTAGGGACGCGTGGGGGAGACCCTCAGGCGCGGTCCTGAGCGCGGTCCTGAGCGCGGTCCTGAGTGCTGCCCGCGCACTGCCCCAGGCGCGGCCCCGGGGAAGCCCTGGCGGACGGACGGCTCGGGCGGACCGGAACGGACCGTTCGGGCCCTGGTGGACAGAACCGACCACTTCAGGGGGTCGGAGCACCCATGGGACGCAGTGGAGTACGGTCGGGCTGAAAGGGGCCCGGAGCGGCCGGAACCCGAAGCGCACAGTGCATGACGAAAGGTCCAAGTGACCCGCCCAGGCGTGATCCGCACGACCCCGGAAGGCCAGCCGGACCCCTTCCGTACCGCTTCCCTGCGCCAGGCCGTGCTGACCGCGTGGTCCGCGTCCGCCGCGCGGTTCCGCGAGGACGCCAACGCCGAGGAGGACCTCGCGCTCGGCGGTCACCGCGACCGGCTGATCGTGGAACTCGCCCAGAACGCCGCCGATGCCGCGACCCGCGCCGGCGTCCCCGGACGGCTCCGGCTCACCCTGCACGACGCCGACCCCGGCGCCGCCGACGGCACCGGTTCCTCCTTCGCCTGCCTCGCCGCCGCCAACACCGGCGCCCCGCTGGACCCGGCCGCCGTCGAGTCGCTGTCCACGCTGCGCGCCTCCGCCAAGCGGGACGACGCCGCGGAGGCGGTCGTCGGCCGCTTCGGCATCGGCTTCGCCGCGGTCCTCGCGGTCAGCGACGAGCCCGCCGTGCTCAGCCGCAGCGGCGGAGTGCGCTGGTCGCTCGGCGAGGCCCGCGCGCTCACCGCCGACATCCCCGACCTGGTCGAGGAGTTGCGCCGCCGCGACGGCCATGTCCCGCTGCTGCGGCTGCCGTTCCCCGCCGAGGGCAGCGCCCCGGACCCGTACGACACCGTCGTGGTGCTGCCGCTGCGGGACGGCTCCGCCGAGGATCTGACGAACCGTCTGCTCGCCGCCGTGGACGACGCGTTGCTGCTCGCGCTGCCCGGTCTGGCCGAGGTCGTCATCGACACGCCATCGGGCGTACGGACGTTGACCCGGCGTCAACTCGACGGCGGTGACGTGCTGATCGAGGACAGCTCCCGCGACGCGCCCGCCCGCTGGCGGGTCGACGCGAGTGGCGGCGAGCTGACCCCCGAACTGCTCGCGGACCGCCCGGTGGAGGAACGCCTGCGCCCGGTCTGGTCGGTGACGTGGGCGGTGCCGGTGGACCCCGAGGGCGCCCCGGCCGCGCCGCGTACCGCGGGCGTCGTGCACGCCCCCACCCCGACCGACGAGCCGCTCGGCCTGCCCGCGCTGCTGCTGGCCACCTTCCCGCTCGACCCGACCCGGCGGCACACCGCGCCCGGACCGCTCACCGACTTCCTGCTGGACCGCGCCGCGGAGTCGTACGTGCGGCTGCTCGCGGGGTGGCGGCCGACCGGCGCCGGCGTGGTGGACCTGGTGCCCGGACCGCTCGGCAAGGGCGGCCTGGACGCCGAACTGCGCCGCCGGGTCCTGGACGCGCTGCCGCGGACCCCGTTCCTGCCGCGCGCCGTGGAGGCCGGTGCGGCCGCGCCCGAGGCGGGCGGCCCCGCGCCGGACCCGGACGCCTGGGACGACGGCGGCCGGCTCGCGGGGGAGGGGCACGCGCTGCGGCCGGTGGAGGCCGAGATCGTGGAGGGCGCCACCGCCGAGGCGGTCCGGGTGCTCGCCGAAGTACTGCCCACGCTGCTGCCCGCGAGTCTCGAACGGCGTCCCGCGCTGCGCCAGTTGGGCGTCCCCCGGCTCTCGCTCGCCGACGTGGTGGACCGGCTGGCGGGTGCCGAACGCCCCGCCGACTGGTGGTGGCGGCTCTACGACGCCCTCGCCGGCACCGACCCCGACGTGCTCAGCGGCCTGCCCGTCCCGCTCGCCGACGGCCGTACGGTGGTCGGCCCGCGTCAGGTGCTGCTGCCGGTGCCCGGTGGCGGCGACGAGGACGCCGCCGGCGGTTCGGGCCGGGGCGAAGACGCTTACGGCGTGGGCGACTTCGACGGCTCCGGTTCCGGCTCCGGCTCCGGCTACGGTTCGGGTTCCGGCTCCGGCTCCGGCGAGCGCGCCGGCGGTGTGGACCCGGCGGTGCTCGCCCGGCTCGGCCTGCGGGTCGCCCACGCGGACGCCGCCCACCCGCTGCTGGAGAAGCTGGGCGCCGCCCCCGCCACACCGCGCGCGATCCTGACCAGCCCGCAGGTGCGGGCCGCGGTGGCCGCCTCCCTCGACGACGACCGGGTCGCCTGGGACGACGAAACGGGCCTGGACGCGGAGGAGTTGGCCGACGCGGTGCTCGCACTGGCCCGGGACGCGGGCCTCTCGCCCGGTGACGAGCCGTGGCTGGCCGGGCTCGCGCTGCCCGACGAGGACGGCGAACTGGCCCCCGCGGGCGAGCTGGTGCTGCCCGGCAGCCCGCTGGAGTCCGTGCTGCGCGAAGGCGAACTCGCCGCCGTGGACGCCGACCTGGCCGACCGCTGGGGCGAACAGCCGCTCACCGCAGTGGGCGTGCTCGCCACCTTCGCGCTGGTCCGCGCCGAGGACGTGGTGCTCGACCCCGACGACCTCGACCCGCGTGACACCGACTGGGCGGAACCCGACGACGTCGGGCTGCTCGACGCCGTCGACGTGTGGTGCGAGGACGTCCTCGACCAGCTTCCGGAGGCCGACGTGCCACCGGTCGCCACCGAGGTGATCGGCGTCCGCGACCTCGACCTGGTGGACGACGACGCCTGGCCGCAGGCGCTCGCGCTGCTCTCCCGGCCGCCGCTGCGCGACGCGGTGACGGCACAGGTCCGGGTCCTGCTGCCGGACGGCACCACCGAGTCCGTACGGCCTTACGCGGCCTGGTGGTTGCGCGATCACCCGGTGCTGGGCGGTCGGCGCCCGGTCGGCCTGCGCGCCGCCGGCGGCGACCGGCTGCTGGCCGGGCTCTACGACGAGGCCGAGACCGACACGGCCGTGGACGCGCAGGTGCTGCGCGCGCTCGGCGTGCGCACCACGGTCGACGCGCTGCTCGCCGAACCGGGTGGCGGCGCCGAGCTGCTCACCCGCCTCGCCGACGCCGACCGCCCCGTCACCGCGGCGCAACTCCACGTTCTGTATGCCGCGTTGGCCGAGCTCGACCCCGAACAGGTCACCCTGCCGGACGAGTTGCGGGCGGTGCGGGACGGCGAGGTCGTGGTGGTGGATGCCGCCGACGCGCTCGTCGCCGACGCGCCCGACCTGCTGCCGCTGGCCGGCGGGCTGCCGCTGCTGCCCGTACCGCCGCGGCTGGCCGCCGAGTTGGCCGAGCTGTTCCAGGTCCGCCGGCTGAGCGAGGCGGTCGAGGCGGCGGTGATCTCGGACGGCGAGCCGCACGACGTCCTGCCCGCCGTGCACGACCTGCTGCCCGGCGCTCCGACCGGCTACGTCGAGCACGAGGAGCTGCTGCTCACCGGCGACGTCGAGGTCGACTGGCGCTGGGTGGACGGGGTGCTGCACGGCGCCACCGTGGAAGGTGTCGCGGCCGGGCTGGCCTGGGCGGCGGGCCACTGGGAGCGCCGCTTCGAGCTGGCCGCGCTGCTGGAGGACCCGACCCGTACCGAGGAACTGGCCCGGGCCCGCTGGTTCGACTAGGCCGCAGCAGCCGCCACCGCCGCACGGCCGCCGACGCCCGTGCTTTCGTGACGGCGCCGCGACCCGTACGTCCGTGACGGCGCCGCGACCCGTACGGCCCCGGCGCCGTCACGGACGTACGGGTGTTCAGGCGGCCGGGTGTTCAGGCTTGGGCGCGGGTGTCCCGGCGGCGGACCCACGCCCAGCAGAACTCCAGCACCACCCCGCCGGCCGCGGCGATGCCGACCGCCGACCACGGCACCTCGTCTCCGATGAGCTTCAGCGCGAAGAACCGCTGTAGCCACGGCACGACCAGCACCACCAGGAAGCCCAGCACCATCGCGAACACCAGCGCGACCCGCCACCAGGTGTAGGGGCGGGCGACGATCGCCAGCACCCACACCTCCATCAGGAACAGCGTCAGCGTCGCCGCGCTGGTCTGCGCGTCCAACGCGCCGGCGCCGGAGTAGTGGTGGCGGGCGAACAGGTACGTGGCGAAGGCCGTGAGGCCGCAGATCACGCCGGCCGGGGTGGCGTAGCGCATCACCCGGCGGACGAAGTTCGGCCGGGCCCGCTCCTTGTTCGGCGCGAGCGCCAGGAAGAACGCCGGCACCCCGATGGTCAGCGTCGACAGCAGCGTCAGGTGCCGCGGCAGGAACGGGTACGGGATCTGCCAGAACACCACCAGCAGCGCCAGCAGCACCGAGAACACCGTCTTGGTGAGGAACAGCGTGGCGACCCGGGTGATGTTGCCGATCACCCGCCGCCCCTCCGCGACCACGTAGGGCAGCGTGGAGAAGCTGTTGTCGAGCAGCACGATCTGGGCGACCGCGCGGGTGGCCTCGGACCCGGAGCCCATCGAGACGCCGATGTCCGCGTCCTTGAGGGCGAGCACGTCGTTGACGCCGTCGCCGGTCATCGCCACGTTGTGCCCGCGGGACTGCAGCGCGCCGACCATGTCCCGCTTCTGCTGCGGGGTGACCCGGCCGAAGACGGCGCCCTCGTCCAGCACCTGGGCCATCTCCTCGCGGCCGGCCGGCAGCCGCCGGGCGTCGACCGGCCGCTGGGCGCCGGGCAGCCCGAGCTTCGCGGCGACCGCGCCGACGGACACCGCGTTGTCGCCGGAGATCACCTTGGCGTGCACGTCCTGCTCGGCGAAGTACCGCAGGGTGTCGGCCGCGTCGGGTCGCAGCCGCTGCTCCAGGACCACCAGGGCCGTCGGGACGACCGCCTGGGCGGCGAGCGGGTCGTCCAGCTCCCGGTCGGTGCGGGACAGCAGCAGCACCCGAAGTCCCTCGTCGTTCAGCCGGTCCACCTCGGCCAGTGCCTCGTGCCCCTCGGGCAGCAGCACGTCGGGCGCGCCGAGCAGCCAGCGGCTGGTGGTGCCGTCGGGCTCGGTGAAGGCGGCGCCGCTGTACTTGCGGGCCGAGCTGAACGGCAGGGTGCCGGTGCCCCGCCAGTCCTCGGCGGACTCCGGCGGGTAGGCGTCGATGATCGCCTGGAGGCTGGCGTTGGGGTGCGGGTCGGACCGGCCGAGGGCGGCCAGCACCCGGCCGGTGTGCTCCTCGTCGGCGCCGTCGAGCATCCGCAGCTCGGTGACGTCCATGCCGCCCTCGGTGAGGGTGCCGGTCTTGTCCAGGCAGACCACGTCCACCCGGGCCAGGCCCTCGATCGCGGGCAACTCCTGCACCAGGCACTGGCGTCGGCCCAGCCGGACCACGCCGATCGCGAACGCCACCGAGGTGAGCAGCACCAGGCCCTCGGGCACCATCGGGGTGATGCCGCCGACCGTACGGCGCACCGCCTCGCGCCAGTTGTGGTCCTCCACCGTGAACTGGCTGATGATCAGGCCGATCGCGGTCGGCGCCATCATCCAGGTCACCCACTTGAGGATGCGGCTGATGCCGTTGCGCAGTTCGGAGTTGACGAGGGTGAAGCGGGACGCCTCGTCCGCCAGTTGCGCCGCGTACGCCTCCCGGCCGACCTTGGTGGCGGTGAAGGCCCCGCCGCCGGCGACCACGAAGCTGCCGGACCGCACCTCGTCGCCCGCGTGCTTGAGCACCGGGTCGGCCTCGCCGGTCAGCAGCGACTCGTCGATCTCCAGGCCGTCCGCCTCGGCGAGCCGGCCGTCCACCACGACCTTGTCGCCGGGGCTCAACTCGATCAGGTCGCCGAGCACGATCTGCGAGGTGCCGATCTCCGCGGCCGTGCCGTCCCTGCGCACCATCGGCTTGGCCTCGCCGATCACCGCGAGGCTGTCGAGGGTGTGCTTGGCGCGCAGCTCCTGGAAGATGCCGATCGCGGTGTTCGCCACGATCACGAATCCGAACAGGCCGTCCTGGATCGGCCCGACCACCAGGATCACCAGGAAGAGCCCGCCGATGATCGCGTTGAACCGGGTGAAGACGTTGGCCCTGACGATCTCGCTGACCGACCTGGACGAACGCACCGGAACGTCGTTGACCTCGCCCCGCTCCACCCGCCGCGCCACCTCGGCGCTGCTCAGCCCGGGCTCGCGGGCGGGTGCGATGCCGGGGTCCGTACGTTCCGTCATGGCTCGACGGTACGTGGCGGGCCCGGCTTCCACCCGTTCACCCGTGTTGCGGCTTCTCCGGGTCGGTGGTGTCCGATGCGGCCGGGGCCTGGCCGGAGGCGTCGGGGGAGGCGGGGGCACCGGGGCCCGCGGCCCGCGCCCTGGCGATGGCGTCGCGCCGGGCCCGTACGTACATCAGGCCCAGCAGCCCGCAGGCGCCGCCGGCCAGGCAGGTCCAGATGAACCAGGTGTGCCCGTGGTCGGAGTACCAGCCGTAGAAGGGCAGCTGCACGAAGAAGAGCACGAACCAGACGATCACGCCCACCGTGATCGTCGCGACGTCGTTGGCCTCCAGGGGCTCGGGGGCCTCGCGCAGAGGGGTCCGCTCCTTGCTCATGGGGTCATCGTATGCGGCCCGGCAGGGGGCGGGGGCGGGCGGGGTCGGCCCGAGTCCATGGGCTTCTACGCGCGGAGATAGCGTCCGGTTTCCTGTTTGTTCATACTGAAACGGTCACTGGTTGACCGAAAACACTCGTATGATCGCCCAATCCGTGGCGATAAAAGCACCCTGAGGACCCGCATGTCCCCCACGGCCCCCGCTCCGGTCGACGCGCGCCCGCCCATCGGTACCCCGCCCGCCACCGGCCTGGACCGCTACTTCCGCATCTCCGAGCGTGGCTCCTCCATCCCCCGGGAGATCCGCGGCGGGCTGGCCACGTTCTTCGCGATGGCGTACATCATCGTGTTGAACCCGATCATCCTGGGATCGGGCACCGACAAGTTCCACCACCACCTCCAGGGCGGGCAGCTCGTCACCGCCACCGCCGTGACCGCGGCCTTCACCACCCTGCTGATGGGCGTGATCGGCAACGTGCCGGTCGCGCTCGCCGCCGGTCTCGGCGTCAACACGGTGGTCGCCCTCCAGCTCGCGCCCCGGATGAGCTGGGCCGACGCGATGGGCATGGTGGTCCTGGCTGGCCTGGCGATCATGCTGCTGGTGGCGACCGGCCTGCGGGAACGGGTGATGAGCGCGGTGCCGCTGGGCCTGCGCAAGGGCATCGCGATCGGCATCGGCCTGTTCATCCTGCTGATCGGGCTGGTCGACTCCGGCTTCGTCACCCGCATCCCGGACGCCGCCCACACCACGGTGCCGCTGCAGCTCGGCGGCAACGGCCACCTCACCGGCTGGCCGGTGCTGATCTTCGTGCTCGGCACCCTGCTGACGCTGTCGCTGATCATCCGCAAGGTCTCCGGCGCCATCCTGATCTCGATCGTCTCGATGACGGTGCTCGCAGTGGTGGTCGACCTGATCGCCGACGTGCCCGCCGCGAGCTGGGGACTGACCGTCCCCAAGTGGCCCGGCAACCCGGTGGCCACCCCCGACTTCGGCCTGGTCGGCAAGGTCAGCCTCTTCGGCGGCTTTCACCAGGTCGGCGTGCTCACCGGCATCCTGTTCGTCTTCACGGTGCTGCTGTCCTGCTTCTTCGACGCCATGGGCACGATCCTGGGCGTCAGCGACGAGGCCGGGCTGCTGGACAAGAAGGGCGACCTGCCCGGCATGAGCAAGGTGCTGATGATCGACGGCATCGCCACCGCCGCGGGCGGCGCGACCTCCTCCTCGGCGAACACCTGCTTCGTGGAGTCGACGGCCGGCGTCGGCGAGGGCGCCAGGACCGGTCTGGCCAGCGTCGTGACCGGCCTGATGTTCGTGTTCGCGCTCTTCCTGGCGCCACTCGCGGAGATGGTGCCGGCGCAGGCCGCCACCCCCGCGCTGGTCGCCGTCGGCTTCCTGATCCTGTCCGGCTCGATCCGGGAGATCGACTGGAGCGACTTCACCATCGCGGTGCCGGCGTTCCTGACCATGGTGCTGATGCCGTTCACCTACTCCATCACCAACGGCATCGGCATCGGCTTCATCACCTTCTGCCTGCTGCGCACCGTGGCCGGCCGGTGGCGCGAGGTGCCGATCGCGCTGTACGCGGTGGCCGCGGTCTTCACCTTCTACTACCTGATGCCCGCGCTCGGCCTGGTCTGAGGCCGGCCCTGGGAGCGGGTCCGCCGTGCCGCCGGGTCGCGGGCGGCGGGGCCCGGCCCGGCGGGTGGTTCCTGCCCGGGCCGGGGTGCGGCGGCGTAGAAGCGGTCGGTCTCCTCGACCGCCGTCTTGAAGCGTTCGTCGAAGTCGTCGCGAATGAGCGTCCGGACCACGTAGTCCTGGGCGCTCATTCCGCGTCGGGCGGCATGGTCATTGATCCGGTCCCACAGCTCTGCGTCTATCCGGAGGCTGAGCACTCTCGATGCCATGCGACCACCGTCGCCGCACAGCGCGGCCGCGCGTGTCGCTTTCGGCGCGAATCTCACCCGTACGGGTGAGTTGCGGGAGCTGCGGGGTTCGGGCCGTGAGTGACGGGCATCATTCGCACGCAGGTGTACTTAGCCAAAGTAATGAGCTAGGCTAACGACCGTGACCGAACTGTCCGAGGACGACCGCGCCGCGGTGAGCGAAGTGCGGGGCGCGGTGATGCGGCTGTCGCGCCGGCTGCGCCACCAGCGTGTCGACGAGTCGCTGAGCCCCACCGAGATGTCGGTGCTGGCCACCCTGGCCCGCTGCGGCTCCGCCACCCCCGGGGAGCTGGCCCGCAAGGAACATGTGCAGCCGCCGTCGATGACCCGCATCGTGGCGATGCTGGAGGGCAAGGGGCTGGTCCGCCGGGAGCCGCATCCCGACGACCGGCGCCAGGTGGTGGTGAGCCGCACCTCGCAGGCCGAGGCGATGCTCGCCGAGAGCCGCGACAAGCGGAACGCCTGGCTCTCCGAGCTGGCCGAAGGACTCACCGACGAGGAGCTGGCGATCCTGCGCCAGGCCGCCCCCGTCCTGGAGAAGTTGGCACACCTGTGAACCGCAGGTCACCGCGCGACCCGCGCGTGACCGCCTGCGCGGCGTGCCCTCAAGGGCCCGCCGCGCTCGAATGACCCAAGGAAGGGCAGGCGAGTACCGATTGAGTTCGGCAGCCGGACCAGATACCGCAACCGAACCTGACCGTCCCGCCGCTAAGACGGGCACTTTCAGCTCCCTCAAGATCCGCAACTACCGGCTCTTCGCGACCGGCGCCGTGATATCCAACACCGGCACCTGGATGTCGCGGATCGCCCAGGACTGGCTGGTGCTGAGCATCACCGGCTCGTCCTTCGCGGTGGGCATCACCACCGCGCTGCAGTTCCTGCCGATGCTGCTGTTCGGCCTGTACGGCGGCGTCATCGCCGACCGCTACCCGAAGCGCAAGATCCTGCTGGCCACCCAGCTCGCCCTCGGCCTGCTCGGTCTGCTGCTCGCCACCCTCACCCTGTCCGGCGTCGTCCAGGTGTGGCACGTCTACGCCATCGCCTTCCTGCTCGGCATGGTCACCGTCGTCGACAACCCCACCCGGCAGACCTTCGTGGTGGAGATGGTCGGCCCCGACGTGGTCCGCAACGCCGTCTCCCTCAACGCCGCGAACTTCCAGGCCGCCCGCCTCGTCGGCCCCGCCGTCGCCGGTGTGCTGATCACCGCCGTGGGCAGCGGCTGGGCCTTCCTCATCAACGGCCTGTCCTTCCTCGCCCCGCTCACCGGCCTGCTGCTGATGCGCACCTCCGAGCTGCACAAGATCGAACGTGCTCCCCGCGGCAAGGGCCAGCTCCGCGAGGGCCTGCGCTACGTGGCGGGCAAGCCGGAGCTGATTTGGCCGATCGTGCTGGTCGGCTTCATCGGCACCTTCGGCTTCAACTTCCCGATCTGGCTGTCCGCCTTCGCCAACAAGGTGTTCAACGCGGGCGCCGGCACCTACGGCCTGTTCAACACCCTGATGGCCGCCGGCTCCCTGATCGGCGCACTGCTCGCCGCGCGCCGCACCCGCACCCGGCTGCGGATGCTGGTCGCCGCCGCCCTGCTCTTCGGCCTGCTGGAGATGGTGGCCTCGGTCGCCCCGGCCTTCTGGCTCTTCGCCATCCTCCTGGTGCCGATCGGCGTGTTCGGCCTCACCTTCAACACCACCGCGAACGCCACTGTCCAGCTCGCCACCGACCCGGTCATGCGCGGCCGGGTGATGAGCCTGTACATGATGGTCTTCGTGGGCGGCACCCCGATCGGCGGCCCGGTCATGGGCTGGGTCACCGACACCTTCGGCGCCAGGATCGGCTTCCTGTCCGGCGGTCTGGTCTCCGCCGCCGGCGCGGCCGGTGTCGGGCTGGTGCTCGCCCGGGCCGGTGGACTGAGGCTGCGGGTGAACCTGCGGGCCGGCCGCGACAAGAGCCGCCCGCTGATCGCCTTCGTGCCCCGGGAACCGCTCCCCGATGTGCCGGCCGAGGCGGGCACCGCGACGGCGGGTCCGGCGCCGGACGACCCGGCGGGCTCCGACCCGGCGCGCGCTGCCAGTGCCAGTGCCGGTGCCGAAGACGCCCCCGGGCAGAGCACCTCGACGCCGGGCTCCTCGGAGCGAGGCGCCCCCGAGCGAGGCGCCCCCGAGCGAGGCGCCGGCGAGCGAGGCGCCGGCGACCAGGGCACGCCCGGCACGGACCCGAGCCCGTCCGGCAACCGGCTGACCTCCGCGGCGTGAGGCTCTTCACGGCGGTCCTGCCGCCCGCCGCCGCGGTGGCCGAACTCACCGCCGCGCTCGCACCCCTGCGGCGCCTGCCCGGCGCCCAGGACCTGCGGTGGACCGTCGCCGGGGGCTGGCACCTCACCCTCGCCTTCCTCGGTGAGGTGCCCGACGGCGTACGTCCCGAACTCGACGAACGTCTCGCCCGCGCCGCCCGCCGGCACGATCCGCTCACCCTGCGGCTCGCCGGCGGCGGCCACTTCGGCGGCAGCGCCCTGTGGATCGGCGCCGAGGGCGACCTGCCGGCCCTGTCCCACCTCGCCGCGTCGGTCCAGGCCGCGGGCCGCCGCGCCGGGGTGCCCCACGACGCCGAGCGGCACGCCTTCCGCGCCCACCTGACGATCGCCCGTGTCCCGCGCTCCACCACGGTGCCGCTGCGGCCCTTCGCGGACGCCCTGGCCGCCTTCCGCGGCTCGCCCTGGACCGTCGGCACCCTAGCCCTGGTCGCCAGCGTCCTTCCGAGCTCCGGCGTACCGGGCGAGCAGCCCCGCTACGACACCGTGGCCACCTGGCCGCTCGGCCGTACCCCGGGCCCGGGCGGCGGACCGGCTCCCACGGACGGCTAACCTCGAAGCGTGGACCCCAAGACCCGTACCCGTGTGATGACCGCCGCCTTCGTCCTGATGCTGGCGGTGGTGGTCGTGGCCGCCGCGGTCCACTGACCCCGGCGGCCCACGCACACTCCTGGGGCGAGTCCGCGAGCGCCGCCCGCGCGCCCGCTTCCTTCGCCGTCAGGGCTACCAGGCGAAGGACTCCGGGGACGGCCCGGGGCCGGGGAAGATCTCGTCCAGGGACGCCAGGAACTCCTCCGACAGCTCCAACTCCACGGCCCGCAGCGCCGAGTCGAGCTGCGCCTGCACCCGCGGACCCACGATCGGCCCGGTCACGCCCGGCCGGGTCAGCAGCCACGCCAGGCCCACGTCGCCGGGGTCGACGCCGTGCTTGTCGCAGAGGTCCTCGTACGCCTGGATCTGGTCGCGCTGCTGCGGCGACTTCAGGGCGTCCGCGCTGCGGCCCGCGGTGGAGCGCGCCCCGCCGCCCTCGCGCTGCTTGCGCAGCGCCCCGCCGAGCAGGCCGCCGTGCAGCGGCGACCACGGGATCACCCCGAGGCCGTAGTGCTGCGCGGAGGGGATGACCTCCATCTCCGCGTCCCGCACCGCCAGGTTGTACAGGCACTGCTCACTGACCAGGCCGAGCGAGTTGCGCCGGGCCGCTGCTTCGTTGGCCTGGGCGATGTGCCAGCCGGCGAAGTTGCTGGACCCGGCGTAGAGGATCTTGCCCTGCTGCACCAGGACGTCGATCGCCTGCCAGATCTCCTCCCACGGCGTGTTCCGGTCCACGTGGTGGAACTGGTAGATGTCGATGTAGTCGGTGCCGAGCCGCTTGAGGCTGGCCTCCACCGCGCGGCGGATGTTCAGCGCGGAGAGCCGGTCGTAGTTGGGCCAGTCGGCGTCCTCGGCCGCCATGTTGCCGTAGACCTTGGTGGCCAGCACGACCTTGTCCCGGCGGCCGCCGCCCTGCGCGAACCAGCTGCCGATGATCTCCTCGGTGCGGCCCTTGTCCGCGCCCCAGCCGTAGACGTTGGCGGTGTCGAAGTAGTTGATCCCGGCGGCGAGAGCCGAGTCCATGATGGCGTGGCTGTCCGCCTCGTCGGTCTGCGGACCGAAGTTCATCGTGCCGAGAACCAGGCGGCTGACCTTGAGGCCGGAACGTCCGAGCTGTGTGTACTCCATAGCCTCAAGCCAAGCTCTTGGAGTGCGCTCGAATCAAGAGGGGCACTCGGCCGCGGGACCCTCTGTGACCGGATGGCACGCTTGGCCCATGCGTACGTACCTGCCGGCCGCCGCCGCCGGTGCCGTCGTCGTCCTGAGCTGCGCCTGGGCCGTGCCCGCGAGCGCCGACAGCGGGCCGGCGGTGGCCTTCCGGATCAGCGACCCGCGGATCACCGAGTCCAGCGGCCTCGCCGCCAGCCGGCTGCACCCGGGGGTGTACTGGACGCACAACGACAGCGGCGACGGGCCCTACGTCTACGGCGTCGACGCGGCCACCGGGAAGACCGTCGCCACCCTCACCATGCGCGGGGTCCACGCCCGCGACGTGGAGGCGATCTCGCTGGGCCCCGACGGCGACCTGTACGTCGCGGACACCGGCGACAACCTCAACTCCTGGCCCGAGGTGTGGATCTACCGCTTCCCCGAACCGCGCGACCTGACCAGCCGGACCGTCGACGTCACCCGCTTCACCGTCCGGTACGAGGACGGCCCCCGCGACGCCGAGGCGCTGATGGTGCAGCCCACCACCGGCCGGGTCTACCTCGCCAGCAAGAACCAGAAGGGCGGTCACCTCTACGAGGGCCCCGCCGCACTGAGCGCCCGCGGAGTGAACGTCTTCCACCGGATCGGCGATGTCCCCTGGGTGACCGACGGCGCCTTCTCCCCGGACGGCAGCCGCCTGGTGCTGCGCGGGTACCTCTGGTCCGCCGTCTACCGCTGGGCCGACGGCCGGCCGCACAGGATCGACTCCCTCACCGTGCCGATACAGCCCCAGGGCGAGTCCGTCACCTTCACCCGCGACGGACGCTCGCTGCTGTACGGCAGCGAGGGGAAGGACAGCAAGGTGTGGAAGGCGATGCTCGGTGGCGAGGAACTGCCCGACGACGTCGCACAGTCCGCCGGCGCCACCGCGCGGACGGACGCCTCCCCGACCGCGACCGGCTCGCTCGGGGGCAGCCCGTCGCCGCGTCCCACTGCCGGCACCGGCGCCAAGAAGGCCGAGAACTCCGGCGGGAGGACGGTCGGTTTCGTCCTGCTCGCCGTGATCGCCGCCGCCGGGTACGGCCTGCGCAGGCTGGGGCGCCTGCGCCGCAGGCGGGACTGACACTCCGTCATACCTCGTCGGCGTGCCGCCGACGGGGCCGCCCGCCGTGCGGCGGCCCCGGGACGGATCAGCAGGTCACCGCAGCGGTCAGAGCTGCTCGATGACGTAGTCGACGCACGCGGTGAGCGCCTCGACGTCGGACGGCTCGACGGCCGGGAACATCGCGATCCGCAGCTGGTTGCGGCCCAGCTTGCGGTAGGGCTCGGTGTCCACGATGCCGTTGGCCCGCAGCACCTTCGCCACCGCGGCGGCGTCGATGCCGTCCTCGAAGTCGATGGTGCCGACGACCTGGGAACGCTGCGCCGGGTCGGCCACGAACGGCGTCGCGTACGACGCCTTCTCCGCCCAGCCGTACAGCCGCGAGGAGGAGTCGGCAGTGCGCTTGACCGCCCAGTCCAGACCGCCCTGGCCGTTGATCCACTCGAGCTGCTCCTTGAGCAGGAACAGCGTGGACAGCGCGGGGGTGTTGTACGTCTGGTTCTTCAGCGAGTTGTCGATCGCGGTCGGCAGGTCGAAGAACGCGGGGATGTGCCGTCCCGACTCCGCGATCGACGCGGCGCGCTCCAGGGCGGCCGGCGAGAACACCGCCAGCCACAGGCCGCCGTCGGCCGCGAAGGACTTCTGCGGCGCGAAGTAGTACACGTCGGTCTCGGTGATGTCGACCGGCAGGCCGCCCGCACCGGAGGTGGCGTCCACCACGACGAGCGCGTCGTCGTCCGCGCCCGCGACCCGGCGGATCGGCGCCGCGACGCCCGTGGACGTCTCGTTGTGGGTCAGGGCGTACACGTCGACGCCCGCCTCCGCCACCGGCTCCGGGTGGGTGCCCGGCTCGGACTTCACGACCGTCGGGTCCGCCAGCCACGGCGCCTGGAGGGACGCCTTCGCGAACTTCGAGGAGAACTCGCCGAACGACAGGTGCTGCGACTTCGCGCTGATCAGCCCGTGAGTGGCGACGTCCCAGAAGGCGGTGGACCCGCCGTTGCCGAGCACCACTTCGTAGCCTTCAGGGAGCGAGAACAGCGCGCGCACGCCGTCCCGGACCTGCCCGACCAGGTTCTTCACCGGCGCTTGGCGGTGAGAGGTGCCCAGCAGGGACGTCCCGGTGGCGGCCAGCGCGTCGAGCGCCTGCGTCCGCACCTTGGAGGGGCCCGACCCGAACCGTCCGTCGGCGGGCTTGATGTCAGCGGGGATCTCAATATCGGCCACGTCCGCAGCGTAGTCCGTTACGGGCGGGTTGCCGCCGGCGTTCCATCCGATGAGACGGTGCGTCGCCCACCTGTGATAGCGGCGGACGGGGGCGCCGTTACGCCCCGCCGGATCGCCGCGCACACCCGGCGGGCCGCAGCGCGGCAAGCTGGACCCATGACGGTTGCCATGCCCCCCGGGGCCGAGCGGGCACTGCGCGCGGCGGTACGCGGCGAGGTCGCCTGCGACGCCGGTACACGCGCGCTGATGACGATGGACGCGTCCAACTACCGCCGGGTGCCGCTGGCGGTGGTCGCGCCCCGGGACGCCGACGACGTGGCCGCGGCACTGGCGGTGTGCCGCGAACACGGCCTGCCGGTGGTGCCGCGCGGCGGGGGCACCTCCATCGCCGGGCAGGCCACCGGCACCGGCGTCGTGCTGGACTTCACCCGTCACATGAACCGGGTCCTCGCGCTGGACCCCGACGCGGGCACCGCCCGCGTGCAGCCGGGTGTGGTGCTGGACGATCTGCGGGCCGCGGCCGGCCGGCACGGACTCACCTTCGGCCCCGATCCGTCCACCCACAGCCGCTGCACCCTGGGCGGCATGATCGGCAACAACGCCTGCGGGGCGCACTCGGTGGCCTGGGGCACCACCGCCGACAACGTGCGCGCACTGGACGTGCTCACCTACCGGAGCGAGCGGGTCCGGCTCGACGGCGCCCTCACCGCCGACGCGCCGCCCCGGCTGCGCGACGGCCTGCGGACCCTGGCCGACGAGCACCTGGCGCTGCTGCGTACCGGATTCCCGCAACTGCCCCGCCGGATCTCCGGCTACGCCCTCGACCGGCTGCTGCCCGAGCACGGCCGCGACGCGGCCCGGGCCTTCACCGGGAGCGAGGGCACCCTCGGGGTGCTCACCGAGGCGACGGTGCGGCTGGTCCGGGCCCCGGCCGCCCGTGTGCTCGCCGTCCTCGGCTACCCCGACGAGTCCGCCGCCGCGGACGCCGCGCATCTCCTGCTGCCGCACGGCCCGTTGACGGTGGAGGGGATGGCCGCAGACCTGGTCGGGGAGGCCGGCCGGACCCTGCCGCGCGGCGGGGCCTGGCTCTTCGTCGAGGTCGGCGGCGACGACCCGGACGACGCGCTGGCCCACGCGCGGGAGTTGTGCGGCGCGGCCGAGGGCATGACCGGTCATGCCCTGGTGGCCGACCCGGTCCGGCAGCGCTCCCTGTGGCGGATCAGGGAGGACGCCGCCGGCACTGCCACCCGGATGCCCGACGGCACCGAGGCGTGGCCGGGCTGGGAGGACTGCGCGGTGCCTCCGGCCCGACTGGGCGCGTATCTGCGGGACTTCCGCGCCCTGCTGGCCGAACACGGGCTGCGCGGCACGCCCTACGGCCACTTCGGCGACGGCTGCGTCCACGCGCGCATCGACTTCGACCTGGTGGACAAGGCCGGGGTCGTGCGCTTCCGTCGCTTCTCCGAGGCCGCCGCGGACCTGGTCGTCTCGCACGGCGGCTCGCTCTCCGGCGAACACGGCGACGGGCAGGCGCGCGCCGAGTTCCTGCCGAAGATGTACGGCCCGGAGTTGATCGCTCTCTTTGCAGTTTTCAAGGACCTCTGGGACCCCGACGCCGGGATGAATCCGGGGATGCTCGTGCGTCCCGCGACAAGTGTCAGCAATCTGCGGTTCTCGGTGCTACCCCCTTCGAATGACCGGAGGGTCGCCATGGAATTCACGCGAACAGGTGATGGAGATGATTTTCCGGCCGCGGTCCGGCGCTGTGTCGGCGTCGGAAAATGCCGTACGGCGACGCTTCCGGAGGGCGGTTCCGACGTCATGTGCCCGTCATTCCGGGCGACCGGAGAGGAGCGCCACTCCACGCGCGGCCGGGCCCGGCTGCTGCACGAAATGCTCGCCGGCGAGCTGATCGAGGACGGCTGGCGCTCCACGGAAGTGCGCGACGCGCTCGATCTTTGCTTGTCCTGCAAGGGCTGTCGCAGTGACTGCCCGGTCGAAGTCGACATGGCCACGTACAAAGCGGAGTTCCTGCACCGCCACTACCGGGGGCGGCTGAGGCCGCGCTCGCACTACGCGATGGGATGGCTCCCGGTGTGGTTGCGGTGGGCCGCGCCGTTTGCCGGGCCGCTCAATCTCCTTGGCAGGGCGCGGTCAACGAGCTGGCTCGCGAAGCGCCTCGCGGGAGTCGCCGCCGAGCGGAAAATGCCCGAACTCGCGTCCGAGACATTCACTCGATGGTGGCATGGGTCCGACACGGACGGGCTAACCGACGGGCCTCCCGGCGGCCCCGCCGAGCTCCGCGGAGCGGCCGGTACCGTCCGGACCGAGCCCTCCGCGGACACCCGGGTCCCGCCCGCGGGCCCCGCCGTCGTCCTGTGGCCGGACACGTTCACCGACCACCTCGCGCCCGAGGTCGGCCGGGCCGCGGTCCGCGTGCTGCGGGCCGCGGGGCTGCGGGTGCGGATTCCCGACGCGCCGGTCTGCTGCGGCCTGACCTGGGTGTCCACCGGCCAACTCACCCGCGCCAAGGCCGTCATGCGCCGCACCCTCGACCGGCTCGCACCGCTCCTCGACGCCGGTCTGCCGCTGGTCGTCCTCGAACCGAGCTGCGCCGCCGCGCTCCGCGCCGACCTGCCCGAACTCCTCGGCGCCGACGACCCGCGCGCCCACCGCCTCGCCGCGTCCGTGCGCACCTTCGCGGAAGCACTGGAGGAGTACGCGCCGAACTGGGAGCCGCCGCGGCTGGATCGGGCCGTCACCGGCCAGACGCACTGCCACCAGCACGCCGTGCTCGGTGACGCGGCCGACCGCAGGCTGCGCGAGCGGGCCGGACTGACCGGCGCCATGGTCGGCGGCTGCTGCGGTCTGGCCGGCAACTTCGGCTTCGAGGAAGGCCACTACGAGGTCTCGGTGGCCTGCGCGGAGGAAGCGCTGCTGCCCGCGGTCCGGTCGGCCGGCCCCGGCACCGCCGTCCTCGCGGACGGGTTCTCCTGCCGCACCCAGATCGCCCAACTCGCCGGCGTCGAGGCCCGCCACCTCGCGGAACTCCTCGCCGACGCGCTGCCTCCGGAGACCCGTCCCTGACACCCGACCGACCCCTACCCCGACCCCGCCCCCAACAGTGTCCCCAGGGGGCGCGGGTGACTGCGTTCCGGAGACGGGCGGGGCCGAACTTGCCGGTCCCGCCCGCCCCCGGCAGGTCAGTGAGCCACGTCGGGGAAGCCCTCGACGTCCTTGACGCTGCGGGTGCCGGGCCCGATGTAGCGGGCCGAGGGCCGCACCAGCCGGCCGGTGCGCTTCTGCTCCAGGATGTGGGCCGACCAACCGGCCGTGCGGGCGCAGGTGAACATCGAGGTGAACATGTGCGCGGGCACCTCCGCGAAGTCCAGCATGATCGCGGCCCAGAACTCGACGTTCGTGGCCAGCACCCGGTCCGGCCGCCTGGCGTGCAGCTCGGCGAGTGCCGCCTTCTCGAGGGCTTCGGCGACTTCGTAGCGCGGCGCGCCCAACTCGCGGGCGGTGCGCCGAAGCACCCGGGCCCGCGGGTCCTCCGCGCGGTAGACGCGGTGGCCGAAGCCCATCAGCCGCTCGCCCCGGTCCAGCGCGGCCTTCACGTAGCCCTCCGCGTCGCCGGTGCGCTCGATCTCCTCGATCATGCCGAGCACGCGGGACGGCGCCCCGCCGTGCAGCGGCCCGGACATGGCGCCCACCGCACCGGACAGCGCGGCGGCCACGTCGGCGCCGGTCGAGGCGATCACCCGGGCGGTGAACGTCGAGGCGTTCATGCCGTGCTCGGCCGCCGACGTCCAGTACGCGTCCACCGCCGCGACGTGCTTGGGGTCCGGCTCGCCGCGCCAGCGGATCATGAACCGCTCGGTGATCGACTGCGCCTTGTCGATCTCCCGCTGCGGCACCATCGGCAGCCCCTGGCCGCGGGCGGACTGGGCGACGTACGACAGCGCCATCACCGCCGCGCGGGCGAGGTTGTCCCTGGCCGCCTCCGCGTCGATGTCGAGCAGGGGTTTGAGGCCCCACACGGGCGCCAGCATGGCCAGCGCGGACTGCACGTCGACCCGGATGTCACCGGAGTGCACCGGGATCGGGAACGGCTCGGCGGGCGGCAGGCCGGGGTTGAAGCGGCCGTCGACCAGCAGGCCCCACACGTTCCCGAACGAGACGTGGCCGACCAGTTCCTCGATGTCGACCCCGCGGTAGCGCAGCGAGCCGCCTTCCTTGTCCGGTTCTGCGATCTCCGTCTCGAACGCGACGACTCCTTCGAGTCCCGGTACGAAGTCGGACATGGGGCGGCTCCTTCACGATCACGGCTCTGTGCTTGTCTCCCCGTCATGCCCCGTAGCCGGTCAGGTCACCCCGCCGAGCGGGGTTCCGCGGCGGGTGACATCCGGCACACGGGGTCACCATGGGACCGCCCGCGCCGCGGTCCTGCAAGATGTGCGCGTGCACGAACCTCTCCGGCAAGACGACCAGACCGCTCCGCGTCCGGGTGACGACGACCCCGCGGCCATGCGCAAGCAGTACCGCGCGGCAGGGCTCACCGAGGCCGAGCTGGCCGCCGATCCCTACCGGCAGTTCGCCCGGTGGTTCGCCGACGCCGTGCGGGCCGCGGCACGCGGGGAACTCGCGGAGCCCAACGCCATGGTCGTCTCGACGGCCGGACCGGACGGGGCGCCCAGCTCCCGCACGGTGCTGCTCAAGGGCTACGACGAGGGTGGATTCGTCTTCTTCAGCAACCACGGCTCGCGCAAGGGCCGTGAGCTGGCCGCCAACCCGTACGTCTCGCTGCTCTTCCCCTGGCACCCCATTGCCCGCCAGGTGATCGTCAGCGGCACCGCAGTAAGGACCACCGCCCAGGAGACCGAGGCTTACTTCCACAGCCGTCCGCACGGCTCGCAGATCGGTGCCCACGCCAGCCGGCAGTCCTCCGTCGTCGCCTCCCGCGCCAGGTTGGAGGAGAGGTACGCCGAGCTGGCCGGGCGCTGGCCGGAAGGCAGCGAGGTACCGGTGCCGCCGTACTGGGGCGGATACCGGGTACGCGCCCGCGCCGTCGAGTTCTGGCAGGGCCGGGAGAACCGGCTGCACGACCGGCTGCGGTACGTGTCCGGCGCCGACGGCGGGTGGTCCGTGGAGCGCCTGGAACCCTAGGCGCTCAGCACCCCAGCACTCGGCCCCTGACGCCAGGGCGCTCAGGGAGCGAAAAAACGGAACGACCCGCGGGCTGCTCCCCGGAGCCGGATGGCTCCGGGCACCGGCCGGACAAGTCCGACGAGCCCGCGGGTCGGGTGAACTGCGTGGGATTGGCGAGCATCACGCACGCCCAAGTGCGCGGAGCTAGCCCGCAGTCACCTCACGTGTCCGAGTGCAACTCATGCTTCAGACCACCTCCCTTCGTGTGTGCCGCAACAGTAAGAACCTCACGGGGGAAGGCACAAGCCATTTATCCAAACGGCCTGTGACGCGGCCCACACGAGGGTTGAATGTTGTGACGTGCAGCCTTTCGATGCGCAATCCAAGGGTGACGAGCAGCTTCTCGCGGCGCTTCTCGACGGTATGGAGGCGGGCTTGTGCGCCTTCGACCGCAAGGGGGTCGTCACCCACTGGAACGCCGAGGCCACCCGCATTCTCGGCTGGAGCGCGGCGGACGCCATAGGAAGGCGCGGATTCGACGGCTGGGCGGCCCGCGCCCCGGACGCCAGGCAGGCGGAGCAGCGGCTGCTGGCAGCCATGAGCGCGGACGGACGCCGGGTGCACGAGTTCGCGCTGGTCACCAAGGACGGCAGGCGCGTCCTGGTCCGTACCCAGTCGGCGGCCGTCCTGGGGCCCGACGGGCAGCCCAACGGCGTGTACTGCGCCTTCTCCGAGGTCGACGCCCAGATCGACCTGGAACGCTCCGTCGCCCTGAGCGAGTCGCTCTTCGACGACGCTTCCTGGGGCGTGGTGCTCGTCGACGCCGACCTGCGGCCCGCCCAGGTCAACGCCCACGCCGTCCGGATGCTGCGGGCGGGCCGGGAGGGCGTGCTCGGCCGTCCGCTGGGCGACCTGCTCGGCCAGGGCGCGGAGCAACTGGAGAGCACGCTCCAGCACGTGCTCGCGGAGGGCGCGCCGCCCGCCTCCACCGACCTGTGGGTGAGCCTGCGGGGTGACAGTGCCGGCACCCGGCACTGCTGGCGCAGCGGCTTCGTGCGGCTGGGGTCGCCGCTGGGGGAGGAGCCGGTGCCCTTGGGCGTCGGGTGGCTGTTCGCCGACATCACCGAGCAGAAGACCGCCGAGCACGAGAGCGCCCGGGTCCGCTTCCGCTACCAGCAGTTGCATCGCGCGGACCGGGCCGCCGCGGAGTGCGAGGGCGCCCTGGAGGCGGCGGTGCTCCACCTGGACTTCGCGCTCGCCGGGTTCGCCGACCACGCGCTGGTGGACCGCGCCGACGGTGCCGGACGGCTGGTGCGGATCATCGCCACCCCGGAGGGCGAGCCGGGCCCCGGGCGCCCTGCCGAGGGCAATGTCGTCCCCGTCGGCTACCGGCGCGACCACCCCGCCTGCCAGGCCGTCGAACGGCTGGGCACCGTACGCACCAGCTTCGGGGCACCCGACGCCGAGCGGGCCGCGCCCCGGGACCGTACCGACGCGTGGGCCGAGGCCAGGCAGTGGCCGACGGGCACCGTGCACGGGCTGGCCACGGTGCTGCGCAGCAGGGGCCGTACGGTCGGCGCGCTGACGTTTCTGCGGGGCGCCGGGCGCCGGCTGTTCGACCGGGCGGACGCCGCATATGCCGAGGACGTCGCCGCCAGGGTCGCGATGGCGCTGGACCTGGCGGGGGTGGCGGGCCCGGCGGAGCGGCCGGACGTCGCGGCGGACGGGGACCGCGACGGGCCCGGTGGGCGCTGAGCGCGCCGCGAGCCCGGCGCCTCGGTCCGGCGCCGGCGGGCGGGCAGCGCGGCCCGCGCACCGGGCCGGCGGGCCTCAGCGCCGGAAGAAGATCCGGTCGCGGTACTCCTCGAAGACGCGGCCGTTCCACTCGTGGCCGCCGTCCACGTTGCCCGAGCGGATCATCGGGGGGACCGCGCCGCGGGCGGCGAGGTCGGTGGCGGCGGTCGCCATCACGGCCTGCATCAGGGCGCTGGTGACGACGGTGGAGGCCGGCGCGAAGGGCGCGGGAATCCGGTCGTCGGCCAGTTCGGCGTCGCCGACCGGGATCTTGGAGTCCACCACGATGTCGCAGTGGTCCTTCAGGAAAGTGCCGGTCGAGTGCCGGGAACCGGTCTCCCGGGCGTATGCGAGCGAGGTCACACCGATGACGGTCATGCCCAGGGCGCGGGCGTTCTGCGCCATCTCGATCGGCAGGGTGTTGCGGCCGGACAGCGAGATCACGAAGAGCACGTCGCCCGCGCGGGCCGGACTGGTGTCCAGGGCGGCACCTGCCAGCCCCTCGACGCGCTCCAGGGCGCTGCCCAGGGTGGCGGGGACCACATCGACGCCGACGACACCGGGGACGGAGAGTAGGTTGACCAGGGCGAGGCCGCCCGCACGGTACACCACGTCCTGGGCGGGCAGCGAGGAGTGGCCTGCCCCGAAGGCGAAGATCCGGCCGCCCGCGGTGATCGCGTCAGCGACCGCGGCGGCGGCCTGCCGGACGGATTCGCCCTCCTCGTCGCGGGCCCGGCGAAGTAGTGCGATCGCGGCGTCGAAATAGCGCTCGGCCGGTTCCTGGCGGGGGTCGGTCATGCGGATCACCGTGCTGCCAGGCCCTGGCCGGTGTCAAGAAAACCAGCGTGCGGCGGAGCTGTCCGGTCGGCGCGGAGTCCGATGTCCGTGGGATGAGTCAGAATTGTGGCGGGGCCACGCACGAGTAAATGAGGGGCGCGCATGTCCGGACTGATCGACACGACGGAGATGTATCTCCGCACCATTTTGGAGCTGGAGGAGGAAGGTGTGGTTCCGATGCGCGCTCGGATCGCCGAGCGGCTCGACCAGAGCGGGCCCACGGTCTCCCAGACCGTGGCACGCATGGAACGCGACGGGCTGCTGCACGTCGCGGGGGACCGGCACCTGGAACTCACCGACGAGGGGCGCCGCACGGCGACGCGGGTGATGCGCAAGCACCGCATCGCCGAATGCCTGCTGGTCGACGTGATCGGCCTGGAGTGGGAGCAGGTGCACGCCGAGGCGTGCCGCTGGGAGCACGTGATGAGCGAGGCCGTGGAGCGGCGGGTGCTGGAGATCCTGCGGCACCCCACCGAGTCGCCGTACGGCAACCCGATCCCGGGCCTTGAGGAGCTGGGCGAGGCCACGGAGGCGGACCCCTTCCTTGAGGAGGGCATGGTCAGCCTCAGCGAACTCAACCCCGGCAGCGCTGGCGCGAGCGTGGTGGTCCGCAGGATCGGGGAGCCGATCCAGACCGACGCGCAGGTCATGCACACGCTGCGGCGGGCCGGCGTGCAGCCGGGCGCCGTGGTGAGCGTGACGGGTTCGGCGGGCGGCGTCCTGGTCGGCAGCGGCGGCGAGGCCGCCGAGCTGGACCCCGAGATCGCCTCGTACGTCTTCGTCGCCAAGCGGTAGGGCCCGTCACGCACCAGGACGCGCCATCTGTGCGGTGCGCCAGGTGGTGCGTCCGGTGCGCCGCGGGACAAGGCGAGGCCCCGGTGCCGCGTGCGGCACCGGGGCTCTTCCCTCCCCTCGCCCCTCCCCTGCGGTCCCCGAAGGACCCGGGACCCCGAGCTTCCCGAGACCTCCCCGCGACCCGCTTCCCCTGCACGCCGCGTCCCGTTCAAGTCCTCCCCTCGGCCCACACGGCCAATCCTTGAGCGCTGTCACTCGAACGAGCGGTGTTGGGCGCGTGAGCCCCATGTTCGAATAGAAGTTCGATAGCGTTGCCGGTGCAAGGGATCAGCGCGGCGCGGAAGAACCGTGACCGAGCGGCCGGCGGGCGCCCCTCTGCACCCGCCGGTGTCGGACGAGGAGCGGAAGGGGGTGCGGGATGGCCACACGGCATGAGGTCACGGGAGCGGGCGGTCTGCGGCTCGCGGCGTGGGAGTACGGCGGGCCGGTCGCGGCCGGGCCGGGCGCACCCGCGGGTGCGGGCCCGCCGGCCGGTGCGGGTAGGGACAGGGCCGTACGGGCCGACGCGCGCGCGGCGAGCGGCGTGGCTCTGGCCGCCGGGCGCCCGGCGGCGGACGGGTCCGCCGAGCCCCGCCCCGGAATGCTGCTGCTGCACGGCCTGCTCGGCCGCGCCTCGCACTGGGCCGTCACCGCCCGGCGGCTCGCCCCGCACTATCGAGCGCTCGCCCTCGACCAGCGCGGCCACGGCCACAGCGGCAAGCCCGACGGCCCCTACACCCCTGAGGCGTACGTGCGCGACGCCATCGCCGCCATCGAGCAACTCGACCTCGGTCCGGTCACCCTCGTCGGCCACTCGATGGGCGCGCTGACCGCCTGGCAGTGCGCGGCGCGGCGGCCCGACCTCGTGGCGGCCGTCGTCATCTGCGACATGCGCGCCTCGGCCCTGGGGGAGACGGGACAGCGGGAGTGGGCGGAGTGGCTGGCCTCCTGGCCACTGCCCTTCGCCACGCTCGGCGACGTACGCCAGTGGTTCGGCGTCGCCGACCCGTGGGCCGATCCGCCCGACCCGGTTCGCGGCGACTTCTTCGCCGAGGTGATGAGCGAACGGGAGGACGGCTGGCGCCCGATGTACGAACCCGCGCATCTGCTCGGCTCCCGCGACCCCTGGATACGTGACGCCCACTGGGACGAGTTGGCCCGGGTGCACTGCCCGGCGCTCGTCGTCCGCGGGCCGGCCGGCGAGTTGGGCCGCGCCGAGGCGCAGGAGATGGTCCGTGTCCTGCCGCGCGGGCGCTACGCCGAGATAGCCGACGCCGGTCATCTCGCCCCGTGGGACCAACCCGACGCCTGGGTCGAGACGTTGGAGCGTTTCGTCGGTGAGGCCCTCGCCGAACGGGAGGCCGCGGGCTCGGCATGACCCGGTCGGGAGCGCCCAGCCGGTGGGCGGAGACACGCGCCGGCCGGGACGCGGACCGACGTGGCCGCGCGCTCGCCGGGCCGCGTACCGACGACCGGGACGGGCCCGAGCGAGACGGGTGCCCACGCCGTCATCACCCGTACGGCGTCGGCCCGTAGCTGTGTCGCGGCGGTGAGGCTGCTGTGAGGCAGGAGCGGGTGGTTGTGGTGCCTGTGTGTGGCGAATGTGGAGCCGTGCGTGGCTGTCGGGGTGAGGTGCGGGCGGGACGGGGGTTCGGACTGCGCGTAGTCGTTCGGCTGCTGGTAGCTTGCGTGTCCGCTGGGTTCCACATCGCGACATGGGGGAGTGCGGATGCGCTGTCGGAGTCGTTTGAGCCGTCGAAGTCGCAGTCGAAGTCGAAGCCGCCGGGACGGTCAGAGCGGGCCCGGTGCCGCGGGCCTGCGCGGCCGCGCCACGGCGGCCGGATACGCGGGTACGGCGACCGCCGCCGCGGTGGTCGCTGCCGCACTCCTGCTGACCGGGTGCGGGGGCAGCGGTCGCGGCACCGACGCCAGGAAGGAACCGAGCGCAAGCCGGACGGCCACGCTGCCGCCGGCGCCGTCGGTCTCCGCCGCGAGCACCGTCACGCCGAGCGCGACCGGTTCGGCCACCGACACCGCGGAGGGCGGCGACACCGGTGGGGCGTCCACGGACTCCACACAGACCGTCGAGGGCGTCTGGCTCGCCACTGTCGACGGGGTGAAGGTGCAACTCGTGCTCGGCAAGGGCAAGGCCGCCTTGACCAGCGACCACCTGTGCGGCGGCAGTTTCACCGACCGGGACGGCGTCCACCTGACCATGACCTGCATGGACGGCGACAAGGAACGGACCTCCGGACACGGCGTGATGGCCGCGGACGGCAAGACGCTCACCGTGCAGTGGACCGACGGACCCACCGACACGTTCACCCGAACCGGCTTGCCCAGCAGCTGAATAACGCGGCACGCACGGAACAGCGGCGCGCACCGAACAGTGGGCGGACCGCGTCCCGTGGGTGACGTTCCCGAGGGGATGTCCACGTTCGGCAACAAACGGGCGGGGCGTCTGGGACGGGGGCTGCATTCACGGCCCCTGTTTGCTAGCGTCCCGTATGGCGGATGAGGTGTCCGCCACGTTTTCCTACTAACGGGGAGGGACGCACATGGCGGGTATGCAGGGCGCCGATATCGCCCAACTGACTGCACTGGCGGGAAAGTTCGGAACCGAGGCCGGTAACCTCGCGACGCTGATCAACCACCTTCACTCTGCGACCAGCAGCAGTGCGGACTACTGGAAGGGCCCGCGCGCCAACCAGTTCCGCAGCGAGTGGGAGCAGCTGAAGCCGACCTTCGAGAAGTTCGTGTCGACGCTGCACGAGGCCCAGAACTCCGCCAAGACCAACGCGACCAACATCGAGCACGCCACCAGCTGACGCTGGTCCGGTCACGTTCGAGGCCGCGCGGTACCGCAAGGGCCGGGCTTCGGAGCATCGCTCCGACCGCCCGGCCCTTCCGCGTGCCCGGCCACTTCCGTATGCCCGGCCCTTCCACCCGCCCGGCTCTCCACCCGCCCGGGCGCCTGCCCGCCGTGCCCGCGCCTGCCCCAGCCGTCCGGTCGCAGGTCAGCCGGCCAGCCGGCCGGAGACGTCAGCGGGGCCGCGCCCTCGAACGGCGCGGCCCCGCAGGCCAGTTGCACACAGGCCCCGTCAAGCGAACCCCGACTACACCGGCTCCGCCGCCTGCACCTGCATCACCGTGCCCCCGCGGATCAGCAGACCGCGGCCGAGCGGGCCGCCGCCCACGTCCCGCGGCAGCCGCACGTTGAACAGGTCGCCCTCGGAACCGCCCTGCGGCGACAGCAGCATGCCGTTGCGCGACTTCCGCGCCTCCACCACGAAACCGCGGTACTGCGAGCCCATCGAGTCCGCCGACCCGGCCGCGATCAGCGCGTGGTCGCCGTCCATGCCGCTCTTGACGACCTCCTCCAGCGCCGTCTCCAGCGTGGTGTCGTAGAGGAGTTCGCTGTCGTCCACGAGAACCACGAACTTCTCGCCGCCCGCCTTGCCGGTCAGCTCCGTCAGGTCCTCCGCGCTCGCGTCGGTGCCCATCAGCAGTCCCAGCACGCCGGGTTGACCGGCCAGGTCGCGCAGCGGGGAGCGGCGCGGGGTGACCAGCACCACCGGCGTACCGGCGGCGAGCAGCGACCGTGCCGCCGTGATCAGCGCCGTCGAGCGGCCCGACTTCGGCGGCCCGGCGATCACGAACCCGGGCCCGGCGTCCTGCAGATCGATCCCGACCGGCGCCAACTCGTCGCCGCCCACGCCCATCAGCGCCCACAGCGGTGACGACGGCGTGAAGTCCGGGTCGAGCGCCATCGCGTCGGTCAGCGTGACCCGCGGCGGCAGCGCGTCCACCCGCATCGGCCGCTGCGGCTTGGGCAGCCGCCCCACCCGCCCGATCCGCTCGGTGGACTGCCGTCCGATCCGCTGCAGCACCTCCACCTGCGCCTGGCCGGCCGGGTCCGCGGCCAGCAGCGCCACCTGGTTCTCCTGGACGCCGTGGTCGGTGGGGCGCAGCGCCCGTCCGGACGGCATGTTCTTCGGCACGTCACGCGGGCCCAGGCCGCCGTTGACGTAGTCGTTCGGGTCGGCCATCCGCAGGATCAGCTTGTCCGCGAAGACCGACGAGATCGCTCCGAGGAAACCGGACCGGTCCGACGTCATGACGACCTTCAGCCCGGCCGAACCGCCTTCCCGGAACAGCCGCATGGCCCCCTCGATCAACTTGCCGTAGTTGTACGACTCGAACGTCGAGGTGTAGCCCTCCCAGTTGTCGAGCAGCAGCACCATCCACGGCAGCCGCTCCTCCGGGGTGGCGGCCATCGCCCGCTGCTCGGCGGCACTGGACGCGCCCTTGACGGCGAGGAGTTGCTGCCGCCGCGACACCTCGCTGGACAGCCGGTCCAGCAGTCGCGACAGCCGCTCCGGCTGGTCGCGGGTGACGACCGCGCCGCAGTGCGGCAGCGCCACCAGTGGTAGCAGCGCGTTGGCACCGCAGTCGATGGCGTAGAGGTGCACGTCGCTGGGCGCGGTGTCGCGGGCGAGCGAGCCGGCGATCGTCCGCAGCGCGGTGGAGCGGCCCGAGCGCGGGCCACCGGCGATCAGGACGTGCTCGCCGTGCACCAGGTCGACCGAGAGCCGGGCGCGGGCCTGCTGCGCGGGCAGGTCGGTCAGACCGTAGCCGATGGGCGAGACGTCGCCGCTCGGGGTCGCGCCGGCATCCGCCGGCAGGTCCTCGGCGACGATGTGCTCGGGCAGCGGGTCCAGCCACGGCTTGCGCGGTGCCGGGAAGCCGAGCAGGTCGGAGGCTTCCCTGATCGCGTCCACCAGCACCGCGAGGTCGGTCACCATGGTGCCGTCGTCGCCGTCGCCCTGCGCGCCGCGCGGTATCGGCCGGCCCAGCGACCGCCAACCCAGCGGCGCCACCTCGGCCTTGGTGCGCTCCTGGCCGACCGCCGGGCGGCGGCCACCGATACGCGCGGACTGCACGCCGACCAGCGACTGGGCGCCGGAGCGGACATAGGCGCGGCCCGGCGTGGATTTGGCGATCGCCCCCGAGTCGGGCGCGTCGATGACGTCCCGAGACTCGTCGGCGTCGGTGACGCGCAGCGCGATCCTCAGGTTGGTGTTGGCGCGGATGTCGGCGCTGACCACACCGGCGGGCCGCTGCGTCGCCAGCACCAGGTGCACGCCCAGCGAACGGCCGCGGCGGGCGATGTCGACCAGACCGGCGATGAAGTCCGGAAGTTCGGCCACCAGGGAGGCGAACTCGTCGATGATCAGCACGAGTCGGGGCATCGGCTCCAACTCCGGCCGCATCCGCCGCGCGTCGTTGTAGTCCTCGATGTCCTTGGTGCCCGCGTTGAACAGGATCGTCTCGCGGTGGTGCAACTCCGCGGCGAGCGAGGCGAGTGCGCGCTCGGTCAGGTGCGCGTCCAGGTCGCTGACCATGCCGACCGTGTGCGGCAGCCGCGCACAGTCCTGGAAGGCGCTGCCGCCCTTGTAGTCGATCAGGACGAAGTTGAGCGCGTCGGGGCGGTTGGCCACCGCGAGCGAGGCGATGATCGTCTGCAGCAGCTCGGACTTGCCCGCGCCGGTGGTCCCCGCGACCAGCGCGTGCGGGCCGTCCTTGCGGATGTCCAGGACGAAGGTGCCGTCCGCGCCGACGCCGATCGGCGCAGCGGTCGTCGAGCCGCCGCGCTGCCAGATCCCGGCGACCTGCTCGCCCACCGGGTCGGGCATGCCCAGCAGGTCCAGCAGCCGTGCGGACGTGGGCAGCGCGCTGTCCGCGTCGTCGCGGCTGACGTCGCGCACCGGCGCCAACGAGCGGGCCACCAACTCGCACCAGTCGGGACCGACCTGGTCGGCGAGGACCTCGCCGAGCCGTTCCAGACCCGCGCCGCGCAGGTGCAGCCGGCTGGCCGCGTGCTGCGACCAGCACACCGCGAGCCGCACCTCCTCGGGCAGCAGCCGCTCGTCCTCGTCGACGCACAGCGCGAACATCCCGAACTGCGGCCCCTCCTGGAGGAGTTGCGGCAGGCCGGGCATCCGGCGCAGCAGCCGCGCACCGTCCAGCACCACCAGGACGTACGGGTCCGGGCGCAGCCGGCCGCTCTGGTTGGCGGCGGAGTCCGCCTTGCGCCGGGCCAGTTCCTGGAGGAGTTCGTTGATCCGGCGGCCGGCCGCCTCCTGGTCGGTGCCGATCAACGAGACGCAGTCCTGGCCCTGTTGGGGAGCCAGATGCGGCAGCCAGTGCGCCCAGCTCCACGACTGCTCGGCGTCGGGGGCGGAGGAGAGCACCACGATCGACAGGTCGCGCGGGCTGTGCAGCACCGCGGCCTGTGAGACCAGCCAGCGGGTGGTGGCCAGTGCCCTGGCCCGTTCGCCCGCGACACCGATCACGCCGATCTCCGGGAACGGCAGCGGCAGCGGCACGTCGTAGACCAGCGGGACTTCCAGCGGCGGCGCGCCCTCGGGCATGTTGCCCTTGGGCTGCAACTCGATGTCGGCGGGCAGGTCGGCGACGCCGATCCGCAGCCGCATCGCGTCCGGGTCGGTCAGCCGCCGCTCCCACAGCCGGCGGCGCGGGCCGGTCGCGAAGAGCAGGATCTCGGCGGCGTCAGGGTAGTTGGAGCGCCGCTCCCGCTGGTCGAAGAGCCGGGCGGCCTCCAGGTCCTGTTCGTGCTCGGCCATCGCGGCCTTGAAGCTCTTCGCGGCGTCCTGGTTCTTGCGCTTGCCCTGGCGGTTCTCGCTGACCCACTGGCCGACCATCATCACCGGGCTCATCACGCAGAAGAGCAGCATGTAGACCTGGTGGACCATGAAGTACATCATCACGCCGAAGAGCAGCGGGACGACCAGGGTGAGCACCTGGAACCGGGCGCGGTCGTTCTTCTCGCCCTTCTGCGGGACGTACAGCCGCGGCCGCGGCGACAGCGCGTTCAGCCGGGGCGGCCGGTTGTAGGCGAGGCCGCCCTCGCCCATCGGGGACAGGTGCGCGTCCGGCGTGCTCGGCTCGTCCAGCACGAGCACCGACTCACCCGCCTTCACCTGCGCGCGCAGCGGCCACTGCCGCTCCGACTCCACCGGTTCGTTCTCCAGCGTGAGGCCGGAACCCGGCGCGCCGATCAGCGTCACGGTGCCGTCCATGGCCACCGAGACGCGCGCGGCGGTCGGCGCCATCGCCGGGTCCTGCACGGTGACGGTGCAGCCCACCGCGGAGCCGATGGTCGCGGTGCCGACACCGAGCCGGGCCACCCGGCCGGCGCCCGGCCCCGCGCACACCCGCAGTTCGTAGCGCCCGGACGGCTCGCCGGTGCGCATGAACGGCCCGATCGAGTCGTCGACGGTGACCCGCATGCCGTCGCGCAGCACCGTCGACGCCTGCGCCTGCGGGTCGCAGGGCACGCCGTCGGCCCACAACACCGGTGCGGTGATGACCGGTTGGGCGGGCCACGCCCTCGATCCGCCCGGCTGGCCGAGCGGTTGCCGGGCCGATTGGCCGCCCGGTATTCCGCCCGGTTGTCCGCCCGCCCGGGTGCCGCCCTGGTGCTGCCCGGGGAACTGCACGACCACGCCCCCGACCTGCCCGGCCGGCTCCTGCGCCACCGCGCCGACCGCCCGACCCAGCGCCAGCGCCACGTCTTCCGCGCTCGCGGAATCGTCGGCGGTCAACAGTACGTCCTGCGCGTCGACGCCCTGCTGTACGACCGTCACGGTCACGCGCATGGCTGTGTCCCTCCCCGTGGGCCCGCACCGGGCCCCGCATCCACTGTGCCTGTGTCCATTAACCATCCCGGTGTTCCCACGAGGCTATAGGCCCGCGGAAACCGCCGGTAAGTCCCGTCACGGGCCCGGCGGGGCCGACGGCTCCGGCGTCCGCCACCGGAACCGCCGTTGAGGGCGGAACCGTTTCTCGCGGCTATGCGATCCTCGTCTACAACACGGGGCCGGCCGGGTGCGCCTTGTCGCGGGGAAGACGACGTCCTCACGAAGCGGAAGCTCGGCAAAAGGCACAAACGGACAACGGGAGGAGAAGCGGATGGGTGAGTTTTCCGGGATAGATCCGGACGGCCTGCAGAAGATGACGAGTTCGTTCAAGGGCGACAAGGACCAGTTGCGGACCACTGCGACGTCGTACAAGTCGCAGTTCGCCGAAAAGGGGCTGGATACCTCGTCTCTCTCCCAACTGGTCGGCATATGCGGCTGGTTGGACGATCAGATGCCGATGCTCACCCGTCGCTACCACCTGGCGATCGCCACCGAGAAGCCGTATCCGGGGCACAAGGGCATGGTCACCATCGACGACAGCATGGTGAACACCACGGCCCAGTCGCAGAAGGACGGCAAGGCCCTCGCGGACAAGTACAAGGACGCGATCAAGAACGGCGACGACCCGTCCGAGGACCTCTTCTCGGATCTGAGCGCCCACGGGGACGACCCGGACTATCTCAAGTCGTTCTACAACGAGTTGGGTCCGCAGAACCTGATGGTTCTGACCAACGACATGGCCGACGACAACATGTACAGCCGGTACGGCGACCACCCGGACCAGGCCAAGCACGACCGTGACGTCATCGCCAAGACCTTCGGCACCTTCACCAAGGTCGCCTACGAGGGGCAGACCGCCGCCCAGAAGCAGGCGAGCTGGGACAAGTGGTTCGACAAGTTCAAGGACCCCCGGGGCGTCTTCCGCGCCGACTACCTCACCGGGCTGCTGCCCGGCGGCTCGCAGGACAAGGACTACCTGGTCGCGCTGGGCAATCGCGTCTTCGACAAGGACAGTTCGAAGAACGGCAGCGAGTTCATGAACAGCTCGGGCATGGAGAAGGGCGTCTTCGGTGACGACCACTACACCCAGCTCTTCAACGCGATCAGCAAGAACCCCGAGGCGTCGGGTGAGTGGATGGACCACAACTACGACACCATGCAGACCATCATCTACCCGCACGGCCCCTGGGACCTCGGCCAGCCGCCCGCTCGGGCGAAGGCGTTCGCGGACATGATGTCGGCCGGCACGATCGACCTGAAGACGACCAACCGGCCGCTCGCCGAGAAGCTCACCGGCCGCATCATGATGGACAACTACCGCCATCAGAGCGGTGATTCGAGCAAGATCCACCCCTACGACCCGATCGACGTCTACTACGGCAAGCTGATCACGGCCAACTGGAGCGACATGGTCTACGGGATCACGTCGCCGACCGGCAACACGCTGTGGGGCGCCGACGCTACCTCGGGCGGCTTCACCGAGAAGATGTCGCAGTGGGACCAGAAGGCGTTCCTGGCCGGCCAGGACCCGAACCGCCCCGGCCTGGAGGTGGGCGCTCCGCTGTGGCAGGCGCTGCTCAACGAGTCGGCACGGAACCCGACCGTCGCCGGCCAGGAGAGCGCGCTCTTCGACTCCTTCCGCACCCAGATCACCAACGAGGTCGGCAGCGCGAAGAAGGACACCACGGAGCACGCGCAGGACTACCGGGCCATGCAGCGCGGCATGATGATGAAGGCGTACAGCACTGCCTTCGAGTACGCCAAGGGCTCGATCGAGACGGACGCCGACGACTGGGCGGAGAGCGTCAACAGTGCGCGAACCGCGCTGATCTCGACCGCGAAGGACCTGGCGGTGGGGGCAGCCACCGGCGGTACGGCCGCGATCACCGAACTCGGCACGGAGAAGGCCACCGAGCTGGGTGGGACCGCGACCGACCTGCTCACGGACTACATCGCCAGCAAGGTGTCGGTGTCCCCGGAGGACGCCCCCGGCCTCGCCGCCAAGTACAAGCAGATCAACGACTCCGAGCTCGACGTGAGTTGGCAGCACGAGTACCAGAGCGAGGCCAACTCGCAGCTCAGCGGCGGCGGTTTCTCGTCCGACGTGACGGCGCCGGTCACGATCCACCCCAGGAACGGCGAGCCGAAGACGTACACCGGCAACCCCAAGGACTACATCAAGGCGCCGGCCGACAACTTCATCACGTCCGACGGCACCGTCATGGACATCGACAAGATGAGCCCCCGCCAGCGCACCGCCTACAACAGCTGGCTCATGGACCCCGCGATCGTCAACCACGTGGACTCACGCGGCTTCACGCAGGGGCAGCAGCTCCAGCACCTGGCGGAGTGAGGAAAGCGGTTCACCGGGCGGCTACCCGGACGCGGGTGGCCGCCTGCCGGACCGGACCGCGGTCAGTCCTGGGCCTTCGGCTCGATCTTCAGGGCGTCGAGGAAGGAACGCAGGACGTCGGCGGCGTCGTGGTCCACGATCGTGTGCTGGTCCAGACCGGGCGAGAGCGTGACCGTGGCGGCCTTGCTCTGCCAGGCACACCGCGAGATGGTGCGCCCCGCCGCGGAGATGTCGGCGCACTGGATCGTGCCGCCTTGCCTGCCGGCCGGAGAGCTGGTGATCTTCTCTTTCCCGTCGGTCCCCAGGAGTTCCGCGGTCATCGATGCGGAACCGGGTCCGTGGTCGGTCTGGTCGCTCTTGTAGTCCGGCGGGTCGAGAGACACGTCGACCAGTGCGGCGCGGCCGCCCGACCCCAGGTAGATGAGGTCGACGTCGCCCTTGGTGATGTCCGTGTTGTGGGGTGTGAGCCCGGCCCACCCGGTCCCGTCCTTCGCCTCCGTGTACGCCCCGAACGCCTTCGGGATCGCCGCGGTGTGCTTGGTCGGCTTGGAGTCACCGCTGTTCGCGGCCACGGCCCACCAGCTGATGCCGCCGGCCACCACGACCACCGCTCCCACGAGCGCGATGACCTTCCTGCGGCGTTTGGCGCGGTCGCGGTCGGTGGGGTCGGGCACGGAGATCGGGGTGAGCGCGATGGCGTTGTCGTTGTCGGCGGCGTTGTTCGTCACGTGGTCCTCGTCCTCCTGCGGGGGCTAGCAGATACCATAGGGGCAGGTGCGCCGCGCGCACACGGGGACAGCGGGCCGAAAGCGGAAGCCGGGACATCCGGCCCGGAGCTTTCAGCTCCGGCGCCTGCTCCCGTTCCCGTGCAGTCGGCGCTTCGTGCAAGCGCGGATATTCTCGTTGTGATCGTGTTCGGCTACGGGGGACAACTCGATGGGTGACAGCAGCACCAGCAACCTCGCGCCACAGGCGACAGTGCCGAATCCGGCGATCGAGGATCTGCAGGCTCTCAAGCGCAGACTGATGCAGGATCTCGGCGCGCTCAAGGAGCCGTTGAAGACGACGGTTTCGGACATGGGCGGCGGCAAGGTGTGGGTCGGCAAGACAGCGGACTCCTGGGGCGCCGATGTGAAGGGCCGCCACGGCACCATCCAGACGCTGCTCGGCAAACTCGTGCCGGTGATCGACGCGGAGATCGGCAAGCTCCCGGAGAAGGTCACCCCGGGCGAGGCCAAGATGTACCACATGCCGTACTAGCGGAGCGGAGGGCGCCGCGCGGGCCTGAGCCCGTACCGCCCCGCAATCCCGCGTGATCGCGGTATCGAAGTATCGCCGTATCGGTGCGGTGGCCCGGATTTCCGGGCAATTGCCGTACGTGCGGGGGTTCATGGCGGGATCGGAGTGGTTGACCGGTCCGGGCGGGCGTCGTTTCGTTCTGTTGCAATGATGTGTGCGGGTTGTCACCGGCCACGCCTTGAGGGCGTTTGTTTGGCGCTGATAGCGTGCGGTGACTTGACATCGGCCTGTGGGGTCGTCGCCGGACAGGAGAGCGACGGACTCGCCGCACGGGGCCGAAAAAGCTGATGCGATGCGCCGGCTCGGGGGCAGTGAAGTGAAGACCAGGGAACGTTCCGCCGCGGGCGGCGGCAGTGGCCGCCAGTCCGTTCCCGCACCGCACTTGAACGGACCGGGCGCCGGGCGGTTGCCGGTCGCGCCGCGCGAACGCAAGCCCGCGCTGGCCGCGCTCGCCGTGCTGCTGATCCTGGTGGGCGCGCTCGGCGCCACCGTGATGGTGCTGCGCGCGGGCAACAAGGTGTCTGTCATCGAGGTCATGTCCGACGTCGCGGTCGGCGACAAGATCCCGGCCAAGGCGATGCAGGAAGTGATGGTCGCCGACGGCACCGCCGTCGACTACATCCGGTGGGACCAGCGTGAACAGGTGATCTCGCAGTGGCGCGCGGCCACCAACCTGACCAAGGGGTCCGTCCTGGTCCGCTCGATGATCACCCAGAACTCCGACGTGCTCGCGCCCGGCAAGACCCTGGTGGGTATGTCACTGAAGGCGGGCCAGTACCCCAACGGCCTGGCCAACGGCCTCACCGTGGCGGCGTACCTGGTCGGCAACGACGCCAAGTCCTCCAGCGACTCGGGGACTTCGACGAGTGGTGCCAATGGCACCGGCGGCGCCAGCAACCTCATCAGCGACAACCTGGTCATCAAACACTTCGACGCCACCAGCGGCGGTAACTTCGGCGACGGCTCCGCGAGCGTCA
This sequence comes from Streptomyces sp. NPDC088194, assembly GCF_040702025.1. NCBI lineage: Bacteria > Bacillati > Actinomycetota > Actinomycetes > Kitasatosporales > Streptomycetaceae > Streptomyces > Streptomyces sp. NPDC088194. The sequence goes on from NZ_JBFBIV010000002.1 coordinate 83,347, forward strand.
CGGTCGTCGCGGACGTCGCCGACGCCGGCCCGCTGGCGGTCGCCTCCGCGGCGGGCAACGTCTCCCTCGTGCTCGTCCCCAGCAAGCACTGATCGAGCGGCGCGGACGAGGCAGACGAGATGGCACTGATCGCAATCGCAGCGGACAAGGGCTCCCCCGGCGTCACCACGACCGCGGTGGCGCTCGCCGCCGTATGGCCGCGCCGCGTCCTGCTGGCCGAGGCCGACCCGGCCGGCGGTGACCTCGTCTACCGCTCGACGGGCGCCCACGGCGGGGTGCTCAACCCCAACTCCGGCCTGCTGTCGCTGGCCGCGACCGCCCGGCACGGCCTGGCCGCCGAGCAGTTGTGGGACCATGCCCAGCCGCTGGTCGGCGGCCTTGACGTGCTGGTGGGCCTTGCCGCACCCGAACAGGCCGCGGGGCTCTCCGGGTTGTGGCCGATGCTCGGGCAGGCGTTCGCCACGCTCGCCGAGTCACCCAACGGCGCCGCCGACGTGATCGCCGACTGCGGCCGGATCGGTCCCGACTCGCCGAGCCTTGAACTGCTCCCGCACGCCGCCCTGGTGCTGCTGGTCGCCCGTACCGAGCCGGAGAACCTGGCCCGGGTCAGGGACCGGGCCGGCGCGCTGTCCGCGAAGCTGCACGGCTCGCAGCGCGGTGCCGCCGCGCTCGGCTACCCGCCGATCGGCGTGCTGCTGATCGCCGACACCGGGCGCAGCGCCCGGCTCGCCGCCCAGGTCAACGAGATGCTGGTGGCCTCGCAGATCTCCGCCCGGGTGGTCGGCACCCTCGCCGACGACGCGGCCGGCGCCGAGACGCTCAGCGGCCGGCGCCGCGGCCGCCTCGACAAGTCCCTGCTGATCCGCTCCGCCCGCCAGGTCACCGCCGACGTACCGCAGCGGTACGGGGTCCTGCGATGAGCGAGGTGGACCACTCGCTCGTCAAACGCTTCCGGCAGGAGGCGGGCGACCGCATCGCCGAGCAGCGGCGGCTGGACCAGGTCGCGGCCCGCACCGCGATGTCGCCGGAGGACGAACGGCACTTCGCCCGCGCGATCATCGCCCAGATACTCGAGGACTACGCGCGCGCCGAGATCGCCGTCGGCCGCACCCCGCCGGACGCCCACGGCGAGGAGGCGTACGCCGCCGCGGTGCACGCCGCGCTGTTCGGCGTCGGCCGGCTCCAGCCGCTGCTGGACGACCCCGAGGTCGAGAACATCGACATCAACGGCTGCGACCAGGTCTTCGTCGGCTACTCCGACGGCCGTGAACTGCAGGCCGAACCGGTCGCCGAGACCGACGAGGAACTGATCGAGCTGATCCAGGTGCTCGGCGCCTACTCCGGCCTGTCCTCGCGCCCGTTCGACACCGCCAACCCGCAACTCGACCTGCGGCTGCCCGACGGCTCCCGGCTCTCGGCGGTCATGGACGTCACCCGCCGCCCCGCGCTGTCCATCCGGCGCGCCCGCCTGGGCAAGGTCTTCCTCGCCGACCTGGTCGGCAACCACACGATCACCCCCGAGGTCGGGTCGTTCCTGTCCTCGGCGGTGCTCGCCCGCAAGAACCTGATGATCGCCGGGGCCACCAACGCCGGAAAGACCACGCTGCTGCGTGCGATGGCCAACGTGATCCCGGCGCACGAGCGCCTCATCACCGTCGAGCGCGCCCTGGAACTCGGCCTCGACCAGTTCCCCGAACTCCACCCCAACGTCGTGGCGTTCGAGGAGCGGCTGCCCAACTCCGAGGGCCTGGGTGCCATCTCCATGGCCGAACTCGTCCGCCGCTCGCTGCGTATGAACCCCTCCCGCGTCATCGTCGGCGAGGTGCTCGGCGACGAGATCGTCACCATGCTCAACGCCATGTCGCAGGGCAACGACGGCTCGCTGTCGACGATCCACGCCAACGGCTCCGCCGAGGTCTTCAACCGCATCTCCACCTACGCGCTGCAGGCACAGGAGCGGCTGCCGGTGGAGGCGTCGCAGATGCTGGTGGCCGGCGCCATCGACTTCGTGGTCTTCATCCAGCGCCGCAACGACTTCCAGCGCGGCGGCACCCTGCGCCGCGTCGTCACCTCCATCCGCGAGGTGAACGGCGTGGACGGCCGCGTCCTTTCCAGCGAGATCTTCGCCGAGCACCCGGACGCGGCGGTGGCCCTGCCCCACGCGCCCATCTCCTGCCTCGACGAGCTGCTCGCCAACGGCTACCAGCCCACGGGGGTGTGGCGGTAATGTCCGGCTTCTTCTCGATGACCACGCTCTACGGGCTGCTGGCCGGGGCGGTGGGCGGCGGCGGCATCGCGCTGTTCGTCGTCGCGATGCGCGGCTGGGCGCCCAAGCCGGTGGCCCCCGGGCAGTCCGGCGCCGAACGCGCCTCGGAGATCGGCCGGTTCCTCACCCAGCGCGGTTCGATCGCCATCGTGGTCGGCCTCGCGGTGCTCGCCCTGACCCGGTGGCTGGTGCTCGGCGCGGCCACCGCACTGCTCGTCTTCGCCTGGGACCGGCTCTTCGGCGGAGCCTCCGACGAACGCGCGGCGATGAAGCGGGTCGAGGCGCTGGCCGGCTGGACCGAGTCGCTGCGCGACACCATCGCCGGCGCCGTCGGCCTGGAGCAGGCCATACCGGCCTCCGCCCGGGCCGCCGCGCCCGCGCTGCGGGTCCATCTCGACGCCCTCGTCGACCGGTTGCGGGCCCGCTGGCCGCTGCCGGACGCGCTCCAGATGCTCGCCGACGAGATCGACGACGCCTCGGCCGACATCATCATCGCCGCCCTCATCCTCAACGCCCGGCTGCGCGGCCCCGGTCTGCGGGACGTGCTCGGCGCCCTGGCCAAGTCCGCCCGCGAGGAAGTGGACATGCGGCAGCGCGTGATGGCGCAGCGGGCCAGCACCCGGCGCAGCGTGCAGATCGTGGTCGTGGTCTCCGTGGTGTTCGTGCTGGGACTGGCCATCTTCAACCGCGGCTTCGTCCAGCCGTACAGCAGCGCGGTGGGCCAACTCGTGCTCGCCATCGTGTGCCTGCTGTTCGCGGCCGGGTTCTGGTGGCTGCGCAAGTTGTCGAAGATCGAGACGCCGGACCGCTTCCTCGTGCACGGACCCGAGCGGACCGGGCAACAGCCCTTCGCGGCCGGGCAGTTCCCGGCCGGCGGTCCGCAGGGCGCGGCCGGCCGGCAGGGCGGACCGTACGGCGGCGCGGCGCAGCAGGCGCCCGGCGCGGCACAGGGCGTCCCGGGCTACGGAGCGCAGGGCCGTCCGGCCGTGCCGGGACAGGGGGCAGGCAACCGATGAACACCATCGTCTTCGCGTGCCTGGTCGGCGCCGTCTTCGGCCTGGGCGTCTTCGCACTGATCCGGGCGCTGATGCCGAGCCGGCGCAGCGCGGTGTCCACCATCGCGCAGATCGACGCGCTGCGCGCCACCGGCGCCACCACCGCCGACACCACCGCCAACTCCGTCAAGGCCGAGGGCTGGCGCGCCCAACTCGGTCGGCGGGTCGCCGCCTTCTACCTGCAGCAGGGCTGGGAGCTGCGCTCGCTGCGTTCCGACCTCGCGGTGCTCGACCGCAGTTGGGAGACGTTCCTCGCCACCAAGACGGCGCTGGCCGCGGCCGGTGTGGTCTTCGGCCCGGCGCTCTTCGCGGTGGGCGCGGAAGTGGGCTTCGGCGTCAGCCCGATCATCCCGGTCTGGCTGGCGCTGCTCTTCGCCGGGGTGTTCTTCCTGCTGCCGGACCTCGAGGTGCGGCGGGACGCCGCGGCCAAGCGCAAGGACCTGCGGCGGGTGATCGGCGCCTATCTCGACCTGGTGTCGATGAACCTGGCCGGCGGCCGCGGTCTGCCCGAGGCGCTGATGGCGGCCGCGGAGATCAGTGACGGCTGGGCGCTGATGCGCATCCGCAACTGCCTTGCCGACGCGCGGATCACCGGCACCAGCCAGTGGGTCGCCCTCGGCCGGCTCGGCGACGAACTGGGCATCGAGGAGTTGCAGGACCTCGGCGTCACGCTCGCGCTGGTCGCGGACGACGGCGCGAAGATCCGCGAGTCGCTGGCCTCGCGCGCGGAGACGATGCGCCACCGGGAACTGTCCGAGATCGAGGGCCAGGCCGGCGAGCAGTCCCAGTCCATGCTGGTCGCGCAGATGCTGCTCGCCGCCGGCTTCCTGGTCTTCCTGATCTACCCCGCCGCGATGCGGGTCTTCCAGGTCTGATCACCATCGTGCAGCTCCGACGACGACCGTCCACCGAGAGGACCGAGCCATGAACCGCATGGACCGACTGACATCCTTCGACCCGAAACTGAGTTTCCTCTACGTCTACCTGCGTGGGCGGATCGACCGGGTCCGCACCGAGGAGGACATGTCCCGCGGCGCCTCCGCCGTCGAGTGGGTGGTGATCTCCGCGATCGTGGTGGCCATCGTCGCGGCGGTCGGGTTCATCATCAAGAACGCCCTGAACAGCAAGGCGACCGGCGTCAGCAACTGCATCGCCGGCGCGGACGGCAGCAAGAACGGCTGCTGACCGGCCTGTCAGGGGGAGAGCAGCCATGGGACGGACGACCCGTACTCTGCGCCGCGCCGTACGCCGCCGGCTCGACGCGGCGCACGGCGACAGCGGCGTGGGCAGCCGCGCGCCCGCGGCGCCGGGACGTGCTCCGGCACGCCCCGGCGGCGACCGCGGCATGACCGCGATCGAGTTCGTCTTCCTCACCCCGGTGCTGTTCTTCATGATCTTCGCGACCGTGCAGTTCGGGATGTACTACTTCGCCGACCATGTCGCACAAGCGGCGGCGCGAGCCGGCGCCCGCAAGGCGAGGGACGAGGCGTCGACCGGCCAGGACTGGTCCGGGGACGCGAGCCAGACCGCGAGCGACTACATCCGGCAACTCGGGCCCGAGCTCCTGATCGACCCGCACGTCGTCCCGAGCAGGGACGCGAACGACGCCGACACCGTCCGCGTCCAGGTGACGGCGAAGGTGCCCACGGTCTTCCCGCTGGCGGGCTTCTCCTTCAAGGTGAACGAGACGTCGTCGGGTCCGGTCGAGCGGTTCGTGCCGGACAACGGGGGATGAGGGACATGGAGTTCGCGCTCAGAGCGCGCGCCGCCGCGGTAGGCGGCGTACGCGCGGCGGCCGACCGGTGCCGTACCGGGCGCCGCGACGGGGACCGGGGGCTGTCCACCATCGAGGTGGTCATCCTCGCCCCGGTGATCATCATGTTCGTGCTGATGCTGGTCGCGTTCGGCCAACTCGTCGACGGGCGCGGGGCGGTGGACGGTGCGGCTCGCGACGCCGCCCGGGCCGGCTCGATCGAGCACAGCCGCTCGGAGGCGATCCAGCAGGCGGTCCAGGCGGCGCACGAGGACCTGGCGGGCACCTGCACCAAGCCGGCGACGGTCACCCCGGTCGGCGACACCAGCTTCCGTCCCGACACCCTCTTCACGATCGAAGTCACCTGCACGGTGCGCGGGTTGAGCTTCCTCGGGCTGCCCATCACCAAGACCGTGACCTCCACGTCGGCCTCGCCGCTCGACCCGTACCGCAGGTCGGCGACATGAGGGCGGCGACGAAGGCGAAGGCGCCGACGAACGCGGTGGAAGCGGCCGCGGGCGAGGCGCTGGGCAACGTGGTGGACGACGTGATGGACGACGTGGTGGCGTTCCCGAAGCGGACGGCCCCCGCGAGGCGCACCGCCCCCGGGGGCCGCACCGCCGGCGACGGCAGCCAGCCCGCCGGCCGTACCCTGACCGCCCGGCTGCGCGCCCTGCGCGGCGACGACCGGGGCTCCGGCGCCGCCGCCGTGGTGATCTTCGCGCTGGTGTTCATGGCCCTCGCCGCCTTCGTGGTGGACGGCGGGCTGTCCATCGCCAAGCGCGAACGCGCCGCCGACATCGCCGAACAGGCCGCGCGCTACGCCGCTCAGGACATCGACGTGGAGGCGCTGCGCAACGCCGGGAGCGGCGCCCAGCCGGTGATCGACTACCAGCAGTGCACCGCCCGGGTGCAGCAGTTCGCCCGGGACGTCAACCTGCCCGCCAGCGACTGGCGCCGGGCCGGCTGCCCGACCCCGCCGACCGGGCCCGACCGGGTCGAGGTGGTGGTGTACGTGACCTACAAACCGATCCTCAGCGGCTTCTTCTACAAGAGCTCGATCACCGTCGAGGGCAAGGCCGACGCGGTGTCGATCACCGGCCCCGGCAACTGACAGCGGCACGCGAACCGTACGACAAGGACCCGTACCACCGAAGGCAGAGGAAGCAGCCATGGCACGCACGACCGCCACGGGACGTAACCGCCCGCAGCAGGGCGGGGGAGCGGCCCAACCACCGCGCAGGCAGCGGACGTTCGGCGACATCGTGCGGGCGTTCGGGGCGTTCCTGGCGCTCGCGGTGCTGGTGGTGGCGGTGCCGGCCGCGCTGCTGATGTACATCGGGTCGCCGTTCCCGCACCACTTCAACTCCGACGTGCTCCAGCAGCCGATCACCTCGGAGACGTTCGTCAACACGCTGGCGGTGCTGGTGTGGGTGGCGTGGGCGCAGTTCACCGCCTGCGTGCTGGTGGAGGCGAAGGCGGCGGTGTCCGGGGTCGGCATGCCCACCCGGGTGCCGGGCAGCGGTCCGAGCCAGTTGCTGGCACGGCAGTTGATCGCGGCGCTGCTGCTGGTCGGCGTGAGCACCGCGGGCCTGGTCCCGGGCCTCGCCCAACTCGGCCAGCAGCACTCGATGGAGAGCCAGGCCCGGCCCGGTGTGGCCGCGACCGCGCAGGCCACCCCCGGGCAGCAGGCGGCGGCCCATCAGGCCGCCGTGCAGCACCAGTCGGGGCCGAGCGCGTCCACCGCGCAGGGCGGCGGCCAGTCCACCCAGCAGGCGACGAAGTTCTACCGGATCAACCCGCCCGAGGGGCGGCACCACGACTCGCTGTGGGAGATAGCGCAGCGGCACCTCGGCGACGGCCGCCGCTACAAGGAGATCTACCAGCTCAACAAGGACCGCGTGCAGCCCGACGGTTCGCAGCTGTCGCAGGCCAGCCTGATCCGGCCCGGCTGGGTGCTGGAGATGCCCGCCGACGCGCACGGCGGCGACCTCGTCGAGATGCCCGTCGCGTCCCCGCACACCGCGCCCGACATCCTGCACTACGCCCAGCACGGCGGCGCAAAGGACACCACGGCCGAGGGCGCGCACGCCGCGCACCAGACCCCGGCGGGCGAGCAGGGCGGTTCTGGCGGCTCGGGCGGCTCGGGCGGCGGTGCGCACGAGAGCGTCGCGGGCGGCGCCAGCGAGGTGGTCACCGGGCTTTCCGCGTCGCACGGCTTCGACCTGTCCGACGCGCTGATCGGCGCGCCGCTGCTGGCCGCGGGCCTGCTCGCCGCGCTGGGCCGGCGGCGGCGCACCGCGCTGTGGCAGTCGCTGACCGCGGGCGCGCTGCGCAGCCCGCGTACCCCGACCGGCGCGGAGGCCGACGTCGCCGACGCGCTGCGGATCGGTGCCGACCAGGACGCCGTCAACTTCCTGGACCGGGCGCTGCGTTCGCTGTCGGTCCGGCTCGACGCGGACGGCCGCAAGCTTCCCGTGGTGTACGCGGCCTGGCTCACCGAGGACGCGCTGCACCTGCAACTGGCCTGGCCGGACGGGCAGCCGCCGGCGCCCTGGAAGACCGGGCAGGACGAGACCTTCTGGCAGGTGGAGCGGGCCCGGCTGGTCGAGGACATCGACACCTCGGCGGCGGCCCCGTACCCGGGCCTGGCGGTGCTGGGCACCCTGGACGGCGCGCGGCTGCTGCTCAACCTCGAAGCGGTGCCCGGGATCGTGTCGCTGAGCGGCGCCAAGGCCGACCGCGAGGCCGTACTCGCGTCGGTCGCGGCCGAGTTGGCGACCAACGGCTGGTCGGACCGGATGACGGTCACGCTGGTCGGCTTCGCCCAGGACCTGACCGCGCTGGCGCCCGCGCGGGTGCGGCACATCGGCACGGTCGCCGAGGTCGTGGAGATCATGGCCGCGGAGACCGTGCAGCGCTCCGGGGCGCTGCGCACCGCGGGCCAGGACAGCGTGCTCACCGGCCGTACCGGCCGCGCCCAGCACACCCAGTGGGCGCCGCACCTGGTGCTGCTGGCCGCCGAGCCCTCGCCGGAGGAGGCGCAGCGGCTTGCCGAACTCGCCGCGGACGCAGGGCGGTTGGGCATCGGCTACCTGGTCGGCTCGGGCCGCACCGATCTGCCGGGCGCCGCATGGGAGTTGGAGATCACCCCGGCGGGACGGCTGCTCGCGCCGCTGCTCGGCCTGGACATGAAGGCCCAGCTGCTGCCCAAGGCGCAGTACGAGTCGGTGCTGCGGCTGTTCGCCGAGGCGGACGGCGACGGCCCCGGCCCGGAGGCGCCGCCGTTCCTGGTCGACCTCAGCGACCAGGGCCGCCCGGGGGTGTACGCGCGGCTGCTCGGCCCGTTCGAGGTGGTCGGCGTCGACGCGCCCGACCGGGAGCGCAGCGGCCTGCTGCACGAGGCGCTGGCGCTGCTGCTGCTGCACCGCGAGGGCGTGCACCCGCGGGTGCTGGCGTCCGCGCTGTGGCCGCGCGGGGTCACCGAGGACGTACGGGACGCGCTCATCGCCCGGCTGCGGGACTGGCTGGGCACCGACCCCGACGGCGGGGAGCGCCTCACCCTCGACAGCACCGGGCGGATCGTGCTCAGCACCACGGTCGTCTCGGACTGGGACGTCCTCCAGACGCTCCACCACGAGGCCACCGAGGGCCGGGCGGCGGGCGATCCGGCGGCCCGGCGCCGCCTGCTCACCGACGCCCTCTCGCTCGCCCGCGGCCGGCTCTTCGAGGACCGGGCGCCGGGCCGCTACGGCTGGCTCGGCCACGAGATCGTCGACGCGCAGCACCCGGTGCTGGTGGCGGAGATCGCGCTCGCGCTCGCCTCGCTCCACCTCGACGCGCACAAGCCGAAGGCGGCCGTCGCGGCGATCGAGACCGGCATGGCGATCTCGCCCGACGACGAACGCCTCTGGCTGGCCTACCTGCGCTCCGCCAACGCGACCGGCGATCCGGGACGGCTCGAGGCGGCTGCCTCGGCGCTCTTCGCCCGCGCCTCCGCCAACGGCCCGTCCAGGGGGCTGCCGCCACGGGTCGAGGCCCTCCTGGACGAGCTGTTGCCCGCCTGGCGCGGCAGCATCGCCAACTGAAGTCCGTCGCGCACGGAAGCCCGCCGGCCGGGGTCGCCGCCGGCTGAGGTCGCGGGCGACCGCAACCTCAGCCGGTCGCGGCCGGCCGCCCGCCGGGTGCCCCTGTTCGCAGGGGCGCCCGGGCGGTTCAGGGGCGGGCGACGGCGGCGAGGATCTCCGGCAGCCGGTCGAGCAGCCGGGGCGCGGTGAACCGCAGGCTCGCCACCGACAGCGCGGCCGCGTACACCGCGCCGACCGGCAGCACCGTCCACAGCAGGGCGTGGTGGCCGGTCAGGTGCAAGGCGAGGTCCAGGCCCAGCACCGGCAGGCAGAAGGCGGAGGCGATCACGGACCCGCCCAGCGCGTTGAACGCCACCATGGAGCCGTTGCCGGGCGCGGCGTTCCCGAAGGCGTTGTCCTGCGCGACCGCGTACGGGAAGCGGACGCTCGCGTAGCCGCCGGTGGAGATCAGCGCGCCGAGGAACGCGAAGGCCATCCCGAGGACTTCGGGCAGCGCCCCGGCCCGCCCCAGCAGCAGGGCGGTCGCGCAGGTCACCACGGTGACGTAGGGGAGGGCGACCACCGCGAGCATCAGGGCCCGGCCGCGCAGCTCGGACTCCGCGTCCTTGCGGGTGGTGATGGTCGCGACGACGGTCCAGAACGCGGAGTTGTCCATCCCGAACTGGTTGTACATCTGCATGCCGAGCAGGCCCGCGGTCCACAGGCACTGGTAGACCGAGCCGTGCTGGACGACCGCGACCAGCGGCAGCAGCAGGCCCACGGCGAGCCCGGTCGCCCAGGACGCGCGCAGTTTGGGATCGCGCGCGGCGTAGCGGAACTGGCGCTCCATCACGGTCGCGGTCCGGCCGGCCAGCGCCCGTTCGGGCAGCAGGCGTGAGAGCAGCGGCGCGCGGCCGCCGCCCCTGCGCACGGTGCTGTCGGGGACGGGCTGGAGGGTGGAGGAGTCCGGCGACATCATCAGCCGGTACAGGGTGCGGTACCACCAGCGCAGCACCACGGCCAGCAGCGCGACGGCGAGCGCGAGTTGGGCCGCCGCCTGCCCGTACGCACCGTCGGAGACCGACCGCACCGCGTCGACCGCGGAGGCCGGCGGGACCCAGCGCAGCACGGAGGTGACCGAAGTGACCCGGTGCAGGCCGTGGTTGGAGGACAGGGAGCTGAGCCCGAGGTTGACCAGCTGGGCGCCGACGGCCACGATCAGCCCGCTGAGCAGCGCGAGGTCGCGGCCTTTACGGCTGGTCAGCAGCCGGGTGTTGGCCGCCGCGACGCCCCGGGAGGCGGCCGCGCAGATCGCCAGCAGCAGCGCCACCGCCGGCACCGCGACGACCGCGGCCGCCGCGCCGTGCGCCACCGCCACCACCGAACCGGTGCCCACCAGCAGCGTGAACAGCGGGCCGGCGCCGATCAGCGACGACGTCAGCAGGGCGGTGATCAGCGGGCGGGGGCGCAGCGGCAGCATCGCCAGCCGGGTCGGGTCCAGGGTGTCGTCGCCGCCGAAGAAGAACAGCGGCATCACCGCCCAGCCGATGGCCAGCACCGCCGCCATGGTGACGGCGGCGGCCGGCGCGTACTCGTTTCCGCGCAGGGCGATCATCCCGGCGCCGTTGCCCAGCGCGTAGAGCATCGCGAGGCCGACGCCGATGCACCAGCTCACGGTGCGGCCGCGGGACTGCCGGACTCCGTTGCGCAGCACGGCCAGTTTGAGGCGGACGAACGTCGCCGTCACCGGGGCGGCCCGGTCCGCGGCGGGCGGCGCGGGCGAAGGGGGCGGCGGCGACTCGGCGGTGAGCGGGCCCGCGCCGGTCATTTCGGGCCCCCGCCCAGCCAGTCCAGGTCACCGCCGGAGCGCCGGTCGGCGCCCACCAGCGACAGGAAGGCGTCCTGGAGGGTCGCCGCCTCGCCGCGCACCTCGGCGAGCGGGCCGTGCGCCACGATCCGTCCGGCCGCCATCACCGCGACCCAGTCGCAGAGGCTCTCCACCAGCTCCATCACGTGGGAGGAGAACACCACGGTGCCGCCGGTGGCCGTGTACCGCTCCAGCACGCCGCGGATGACCTGCGCGGACACCGGGTCGACCCCCTCGAACGGCTCGTCCAGGAAGAGGACCTCGGGGTTGTGCAGCAGGGCCGCGGCGAGCCCGATCTTCTTGCGCATGCCCGTCGAGTAGTCCACGACGAGTTTGTGCTGCGAGGCGGACAGGTCCAGCACGTCCAGCAGTTGGGTGGCGCGCAGGTCCACGTCCTTGACCGGCAGGCCGCGCAGCCGACCGGTGAAGGTGAGCAGTTCGCGGCCCGACAGCCGTTCGAACAGCCGCAGTCCTTCCGGCAGCACGCCGATCCGGGACTTCACCTCGACCGGGTCGCTCCACACGTCGCGACCGACGATCTGCACCAGGCCCTCGTCGGGGCGCAGCAGCCCGGTCACCATCGACAGGGTCGTGGTCTTCCCCGCCCCGTTGGGCCCCACCAGGCCGGCGAAGCGGCCGGCCGGCAGCTCCAGGTCGATGCCCGCGACGGCCTCCTGCTCGCCGAACCGCTTGCGCAGGCCGCGCACCCGCAGCGCCGGCGGCACGCCAGACGGCTGCCGCGGCGGCTGCTCCAGCCCGGACCCGGCCGGGCCCGTCCGACCCCCGTAGTACGACGGGAGTCGCCGGCTGTCCGGCTCCCGCTCCGCACCGCGCGCCTCACCCATCGCACCGCACCTCTCCCCGATCCCCGTCCACGCTCACCGCGACGCTTCTCCGGCCGCGTTCACCACGCGTACGGCCACCCTATGTGCGACGACTGACAGTGACGGAAAGCCCGGGTGGCTTCCGGGAAGGACGGAGAAAACCGCTCGTGCGAGCGGTGTTGGGTTTGACGGCGAACGCGGGGGGTAACACAACGTCATCGGCTCGGTGCCGGGTCCTGCTCAGCGTACGGCGCGGGTCTCCGCCGCCTCGCGCCCGCACGCCAGCGGGCTCAGCACCTCGCCGACGTCCGGCAGCCACCGATGCGCCGCAGTCGGCCGGCCGGCCCACTGCGTGCACCCTCCCGTGCCCATCCGGGTCGGCGGGGCGGCCACCCAGTCGCCTTCGCCGCGCCCGGTGAGGTGCAGCGCGTCCGGCGGCCGGCCGAGCGCGCCCAGCAGCCGGGGCACCTTCGCGCATGCCCCGGGCAGCACGAAGAACGCCATCCGGTGGGTGGGCGTGGAGATCACCGGGCCGAGCCGCACCTCCAGCCGCTCGATCCTGGCGAGCGCGTGGAAGCCCGCGCTCTCCGGGACCTCCGGCACATCGAAGGTGCGCCCCGTGGGCAGCAGCACCGACGAACGCGACCGCCCGGTCCACATCCGCCGCACCTCCGAGCCGTTGCCGCTCGCTCGGGTCGCCCGGGTCGCCCAGTCCGCGCTGGTCGGACGGGCGCCGGGAGCGGGGCACGCCGCCGAGGCGCACGAACAGCGCGGTGCGCCCCCCGCGCTCATCTCCAGCCACGTGCCGGGCAGCACCTCCCAGTGCCGCTCCTGCACGTACGAGACCGCCGTGTCGAGCAGTCGGGCACCGCTGAGCTGGCGCGGAACCGCAGGGGTGTCGTCCACGCGCTGCACAACCGTCCACGTGGGCGGGGGATACGGGCATCCGGCGCGGCCCGTCACCGCGCACCGCCGCTCATCGCCGGGCGCACGGAAGCATCTGCGGGGGCGCGTACGGGCACCTCGTCAGGAATCGGGTAGGAACCGGACGAGCGCCCGCCGGCCCGGCCGGCCCGGCGCCGCCCAACGGCCTGGTACGGGTGAATTGCCGTCAATAAGGGGTTTATCCACCGGGGTTGGGGAAGGAAGACCCACGAAGAACGACAAGGGGGGATCGATGGCCGCACGACCACTCGTGGCGCGGCAGCCGAACGAGAGGCTCCAAGCACTGATCCAGGAGGCCGGCTGCTCCAACGCCGGCCTCGCACGCAGGGTGAACATGTGCGGGAGCGAACACGGCCTCGACCTGCGATACGACAAGACATCCGTGGCCCGCTGGCTGCGCGGGCAGCAGCCGCGCGGGCGCGCCCCGGGCATCGTCGCCGAGGCGCTGGGCCGCAAGCTCGGCCGCGCGGTGTCCATCGACGAGATCGGTATGGCCAACGGGCGGAACCTCGCCACCGGCATCGGGCTGCACTTCGCGCCCACCGTGCTCGGCGCGATCGAGCAGGTCTGCGAGTTGTGGCGCAGTGACGTCGGCCGGCGCGACTTCCTCACCGGCTCCACCGTCGCCGCCTCCGCACTCGTCGAGCCCAGCAGGGACTGGCTGATCACCCGCCCCGACCAGGGCGTGGCGCGCAACGGCGGGGCCAGGGTGGGGATGTCCGACGTCGAGGCGGTCAAGGCCACCACCCAGGCGCTCACCGACCTCGACCACCGCTTCGGCAGCGGCCATTGCCGCCCGGTCGTCGTGCACTACCTCAACAGCGTGGTCTCCGGACTGCTCGCCGGCAGCTACCGCGAGTCGGTCGGGCGCGAACTCTTCTCCGCCGTCGCCCGGTTGACCGAGCTGGCCGGATACATGGCGGTCGACACCGGCCAACCCGGCCTCGCCCAGCGGTATTACATCCAGGCGCTGCGGCTGGCCCAGGCGGCCGGCGACCGCGCCTACGGCGGATACATCCTGGCCGCGAGCATGAGCCATCTCGCCGCCTCGCTCGGCAACCCCCGCGAGATCGCCCAACTCGCCCGCGCCGCCCAGGAAGGCGCCCGCGGTCAGGTCACCGCCACCGTCGAGGCGATGTTCCACGCCGCCGAGGCACGCGGCCACGCCCTGCTCGGCGACGCCCGCACCTTCGCCACCGTCGCCGGGCTCGCGCTCGACGCGATGGACCGTTCGGAGCCGGACCAGGACCCGCCGTGGATCGCCCACTTCGACCACGCCTACCTGGCCGACGAGTTGGCGCACTGCCACCGCGACCTCGGCCAGGCCGAGCCCGCCGCCCGCCGTGCCGAGGAGGCGCTGGCCGCCCACCCGGCCACCCGCGCCCGCCGCCGCGCGATCGACCTGCTGCTGCTCGCCGACACCCAGGTGCAGCAGCGCGAACTGGACGCGGCCTGCCAGACCGGCGAGGAGGCCGTCGTCCTGCTCTCCGGGCTGCGCTCCAACCGCGGCGCCGAGTATCTGGACGACTTCCGCCGTCGCCTGGAGCCGTTCGCCGGTGAGCCGGTGGTGCGCGCCTTCCACGCCCGGCTGGACGAACGGGAGGCGGCCTGAAGGTGACATAGGGGTGCCGCCCGCCCCCGCACGCCGAATCGTTACCGGACCGACACTCCGCGCCCACATCGCGGTCAAAGCGCTGCGCAGACCCGCCGAGCCCAGCGCCCGCGCCAGTAGCCGCCCCGTCGCCCAAGTGTGAGGTGACGCTCACCTGTTCATGAGCGGGGGCGGCGCTCAGCGGGACCCGGTAGCGTTGGCCGACGGTTTGCACGGTAGGCCAGAGTCAGGAGTGGGCGGCGATGCACAGCAGCGGACGCGGCGAGGATTCGCCCGAAGCGTACCGGGGCGTCGTGCTCCCCTCGGGCCGGCAGCAGCAGCCGCTGCAGTACGGCGAGCACGTCCAGCCGGCCGGCGGCACCCCGTGGGGCGCGCCCGACGGCCCGCCGGCCGCCGAGCCGGCCGACGCCACGCAGATGCTGCCGCCCTACCCCGGTGCCGACCCGCTCGGGCCGCCCGCGCAGCCCCCCGCGCCGCTGCCCGCGCCCCCGGTAGCCGACGCCACGCAGATGCTGCCGCCCTACCCCGGCGACGCCCCGGCACCACCGCTGCCGCCGGTGCCGCCGCAGTCCCCGCCGCCCTCGTACATACCCGACCCCTCTCCGGCAGAGGCGACCCAGGCGCTGCCCTTCTTCCAGGACCGGCAGGACCACCCGGGCGGCTACGACCAGCAGACCGGCTACGACCAGCAGGGGTACGGCCAGGCGCCGTACGAACAGCCCGGCGGCTACGACCAGTACCCCAACCAGGGCGGCCCGTCGTACGGCGGCCAGGAGCAGCACCCCGGCCAGTACGGCGGTTTCGAGGAGGAGCCGCAGCCCGGCCCCGGGCACGACAGCGACTACGACCACCTCTTCCGGCATGACGTGCCGAGCCCGGCGCCGATGCGGCCGCGCATCATCCAGCCGCCGGACCGCCGGCAGCCCGCCCAGCAGCCCTACCCGCAGGGCCCCGGCGGCGGTCCCCAGGAGCCCGGCTACGGCCCTGAGCGGGACTACGGCTACGACAGCGGCGGCGAAGGCGGGCGCCGGATGTCGCCGAAGGCGCTGATCGGCGTCGTGGTCGGCGGCTGCGTGGTGGCCGGCCTGGTGGTCGGCGCGCTGCTCAACTCCGGTGGCGGTGGCGGCGGCAAGACCGGCACCGTGGCCGACTCGTCGAGCGCCTCGCCCGCGCCCGGCACCTCCGCGGGCGCCAAGCCCGGCCCCTCCGACGGCGCCGACGACGCCGCCAAGCAGCAGGCGTCCGCACTGGACTCGCTGCTCAACACCAGTGACGCCAGCCGCAGTTCCGTGGTGAGCGCGGTCGCGTCCATCAGGAGCTGCAGCAACCTGCCCGGCGCCGCCGGCGACCTGAACACCGCCGCCGACCGGCGCAAGTCCCTGGTCACCCAGCTGGCCAAGCTGCCCCTGGACCAGCTGCCCGACCACGACGCCCTGAGCACCGCGCTCACCAAGGCGTGGCAGGCGTCCTCCGCCGCCGACACCCACTACGCGAACTGGGCCGGCCAGGCGCAGAAGAACCACAAGGTCTGCCACGGCGGCCACGCCAAGAACACCAGCGAGACGCAGGCCGGCGACCGGGAGAGCGGCACTGCCACCACCGAGAAGAAGAAGGCGGTCAAGCTCTGGAACGCGATCGCCAAGAAGTACGGCCTCACCCAGCGGCAGTACTCCCAGCTCTGACGGCTCAGCTCTGACGGCTCAGCCCTGACGGCTCAGCCCTGACGGCCCAGCTCTGACGTCTCAGCCCTCACGGCCCAGCTCTGACGGCTGCCGGCCGGCTACTGGCCGTCCCGCTTGAGCGGGGCGTACGACGCCGGCTTGAGCGTCTTGGTCACGTTCACGAAGCCGGGCTGCGCCTGGACCAGGCGGCCCTGCCGCACCTTCTGGTAGGCGATGTCGGCGTTGACCATCCGCGGGTGGTCGGGGATGTTCAGCAGGTCGGTGTCGGTCCAGCCGAGGTCGGGGGTGAGGCCGCCGGTCGACAGCTTCGTGGTCGCGTCCATCGCCCGCCGCACGCTGTCCGCGGTGATCTTCGTCTTGGCGTCCATCGCGCGCACCACCTTGGCGAACACGGAGTACGCGATCCACGTGGTCTGCACCCCGGGGTCGGCCACGTCGATCGTGTCGTCGCCGAACGCGTACTTGCTGATCACCGACTTCATCTCGTCCCACTTCGGGTCCGAGGCCGGCGGGTACCAGTCGGCGATCTTCGCGCCCTCCAGCGGGCTCTTCGCGCCGCCGCTCGCGTCCACCACGGACTGCTGCACGCTGCCGATCACCGAGGAGAGCTGCACCTTCGGCTGCACGTCGCCGATCCGGCGCAAGGAGTCGAAGAAGGTGCTGGTGTGGTCGCCGAGCACCGCGGACACGCAGGTGGACGTCTTGTCGTCGCCGACCGCCTGGGTCGCGACGTCGGTGTAGTCGGTCGAGTCGTCCTTGGCGAGGATGTCCTCCACCGGGCGCTTGCCCTCCTCCTTCAGCCCCTGGTCGAGGAAGATCGGGAACTGGTCGCCGGTGATCGAGTCCGGCCGCACCAGCGCGACCTTCTTGCAGCTCTGCGCGAGTTGCAGCCCGCTGCCGGCCAGCAGCGCCGGCAGCCCGCCGTTGATCGGGTACGACATCAGGGACTGGTACTCGTCCTCGGTGATCCCGTAGCCGCCGATGTACGGGATGTCGTCGCCCTCCAGCGCGGAGATGAAGCTGCTGCCCTCCTCGCTGTACGACCCGACGACGGCGACCGCGCCCGCGTCGGCGGCCTGCTTGGCGCATTCGGTGACCGTGACCGCGTCGTCGCGCTCGTTGCAGGTGAGCACCTTCAGCTTGCGTCCGTGCAGCCCGCCCTGGTCGTTGACGTAGCTCTCGACGGCCTTGGCCATCCCCAGCATGCCGGGCATGTTGGTGGCGTTGGTGCCCACCGGCGCCCATGTCATCACCACGATCGGCCCCGGAGAGCCCCCCGCGCTCCCCGGAAGGACACCACACCCGCTGACCAGCGCGGATACGGCGAGTAGTGGGACGGCGGCACGCCGGAGCGCGCCCCTGCGGCGGTCAGTCATATCAATGGAAGATTCCGCTTCCGGCTCAACGGCCGGGTGACCGGATGCCAACGCCCGGTCACGTTCGGGTGAATTACAGGTGTCGCCGATCGGGTGCGTACGATCGTGCGCTGTGCAAGGTTCGGAGAAGTCTTCCCGTCGCGGCCGTCACTCCTCCACGATGGGTGGCATGCCCCTCAATGACATGCCGTGGTGGCGCTGGCGCAGCAATGTGCGCTCCGCGCTGCACATGATCAGCGACCCCGTCTTCCAGATGGAGGTGTGGCGGACCGGCCGCGAGGGATACGGCGATGTCACCGACGCCGTCTACCGCCTGGTCGAGGACACCTGGCTCGACAACTGGTCCGCCGAGAAGTACGTCGGCACCATCTTCCGCGACGCGCAGGAGGCGGCGCTGGTCGACGTGGCCGTGCTGCGCGTGCTGAAGATCCTGCACCAGGTGGGCGCCGACGCCCCCGCGGTCGCCTATCTCGACCACTCGGCCTGGCCGGAGGCGGTGCACGCGGCCCGCGAGGCGCACGTGCGGATGGCGTCGGCCGACGGCGAGGACCCGGACGTCCCGCCGCGCTCGCTCGAGGTGCTGGCGATCTACAACCGGACGGCGTGACCCCGGCGAGTGTCGTGACCACGTGCACGCGTGACCACGTGCACGCGTGACCACGCGGTCGTGACGGCGTGATCGGGTCCGTGTGCCGGACACCCGCGCCCTCGGCTGCCTGCTTGTGCCAGGCTGGCGCCTGTGAACGAACAGCAGTCGCAGCCCCCGCAGTACGTCCTCACGCTGTCGTGCCCCGACAAGCAGGGCATCGTGCACGCGGTCTCCAGCTACCTCTTCATGACCGGGTGCAACATCGTCGACAGCCAGCAGTTCGGCGACCAGGGCACCGGGCTGTTCTTCATGCGGGTGCACTTCTCCGCCGAGTCCGAGGTGACCGTCGACAAGCTGCGGGCCAGCTTCGCCGCGGTGGGCGACGCCTACCACATGGACTGGCACATCCACCCGTCCGCGGAGCGGATGCGGATCGTGCTGATGGTCAGCAGGTTCGGCCACTGCCTCAACGACCTGCTCTTCCGCGCCAGCACCGGCGCGCTACCGGTCGAGGTCGCCGCCGTGGTCTCCAACCACACCGACTTCCGCGCCCTCGTCGAGTCCTACCACGTGCCCTTCCACCACATCCCGGTCACCAAGGACACCAAGTCCGACGCCGAGGCGCGGCTGCTGGAGATCGTGGCGGCGGAGAACGTCGAGCTGGTGGTGCTCGCCCGCTACATGCAGGTCCTCTCGGACGACCTGTGCCGGAAGCTGTCCGGCCGGATCATCAACATCCACCACTCCTTCCTGCCGAGCTTCAAGGGCGCCAAGCCGTACCACCAGGCGCATGACCGCGGTGTGAAGCTGATCGGCGCGACCGCGCACTACGTGACGGCGGATCTCGACGAGGGCCCGATCATCGAGCAGGAGGTCGAGCGGGTCGGCCACGGGGTCACCCCGGAGCAACTCGTCGCGATCGGCCGGGACGTGGAGTGCCAGGCGCTGGCGCGGGCGGTGAAGTGGCACAGCGAGCACCGGGTGCTGCTCAACGGCGGCCGGACCGTGGTGTTCGGGTAGCGGCTGGCGGGTAACAGGTGGCGGGGGCGGGGCCTGCGACTCCTCAGGTCCGCAGGCCCGCACGTCTTCGGGGCGAGGCGACCTCAGAGCCGGGACAGCGCCGCGGTCGCGTACAGCACGTCCCGGATCGCCGCCCGGTCACCGGCCTTGCCCGCCGCCACGCGCTCCGGCACCACGTGCCCCGTGGCGAGCTGGCAGAACTCCAGGCTGTCCATCGCCACATGCGCCACCTGGTGGTCGGGCGAGGCCACCGCGCCCGGCGAGTCGAGCGCCAGCAGCCACTCGCCGCCACCGTCGCCCTCGATCTCCAGCTTGAGCGAACGCCCGGGCGAGCCCGCGGCCACCAGCCGTGCCGGCGACGTGGCCAGCCCGGCCCGGCGCCGTGCGGCGAGCGCCCGGGTCAGCTTGCCGGCGGTCAGCCCGACGATCTGCCGCATGTGGCCCTCGGCGGGCGTGTCGTACGGGTAGTCCACCGCCTCGGCGATGTCCGTGGCGTGCGTCCAGCACGCGAAGGCGCGGTCCACGAACGCGTCCTGGAAGGGCAGTTCGAAGTCGCCGTGGTCCACCGGGAGGCCCGCGACCCCCTCGCCCGCGAACGCGATCGTCCGCACCAGCCGGTGGCTCTGCTCGCGCCACAGCAGGCGGAGCGTCGCGCCCGGCAGGTCCTGGTGAGCGGCCCAGTGCGCGGCCGTGCGCGCCGCGGGTGAGCGCGGCAACTCGATCTCCTCGGCGGCATGGCTCAGGCGTACCGGCCGCGGCCGGTCGAGACCGTAGCGTTCGGTGGCGTCGTCGGCCGCCGTCTCGATGCTCTGCTGCGGCAGCCCGAGGGCCCGGCCGACCAGGCCGTCGACGGCGATCAGGTGGGCGATGACCTGCCCGACGGTGAACTCCCGTGTCACCGGGGCGCCGTCGAACCACTGCAACCGCACCGGCGCGGTCCAGTAGCCGTCACCCAGATCGCGCAGCAGCGCGTCCAGCCGGGCGGCCTCCGCGTCGTAGGGCCCGGCCCACTCCGGTACCGGGATGCGCGCCGGACGCCGCCCGAGGCACCCTTCGAGCACCCGCGCCCGCAGCAGCGGGTCGAGGTCCAGCGAGTCCTCCTGGTGCAGCAGGCCGACCGCGTCGCGCAGCCGCAGCGCCTCCTCGGCGCAGCTCGCGCAGTCCGTGAGGTGCACCTCGACGGCGAGGGTCTCGTCGCGGGAGCAGGCCGCCAGTGCCCAGGCACCCAGCAGCGACTTGAGGGTGCCGTGGTCGTACGGCGGCACGCGGACGGTGGTCACGGCCGAGGCCGTCGCCGGGCTGACGCGGGGCAGGTGGGGCAGGTGCGGCACAGGCGGGTCCGCCCCGTCGGTCGGTTCGGTCGGTTCGGGAGATACGGGGGACTCGGGGGACTCGGAGGAGCCGGAGGAGCCGGTCGGTCGCGGCGCGCCGAGGGCGGCAGGCGCGGTTTCGGCCGGGGAGCCGGTGGTGGGCCCGGCAGGCGTACCGGGGCCGGGCGACTGCGGGCCGAAGGAGCCGAAGGGCACGTCATCGGGCGCGTCGTGCTGTTCGCGCTGGGCGGGGACGCGGGCACGGCGCCCGTCTCCTCGGCCGTCGTCGGACGGGCCGTCGCCGTCGTGGTACGTCGGGCCGCTCACCGCTCGCCTCGCTTGGTGTTCTGCTCGAACGACGCCTCGGCCTGCTCGTCGGGCTCCATCGCGGTGGACAGCAGTTGCAGGCCCAACCGCAGCCTGCGGCGGGCCTCGTCCTCGCTGACCCCGAGATCGGCCGCCGCGGCGCGGTAGTCCAGCCGTTCCCGGTAGGCGAGTTCGAGGGCGGCGCGCAGCGGAGCCGGCATCGATGTCACGATGAAGTCGGCGCGTGCCGCGGTGTTGGCCTCGCGCACGCGTGCCTCCAGCACGTCGGGGTTGGTCCGGCCGCGGTTCGCGTACTGGCGCAACCGGTGCACCGCGTGCCGCTGGGTGAGCGCGGCGATCCACGACCGCAGCGAACCGTACTTCGGCTCGTAGGCGTCCGGGTTCTCCCAGACGTAGCCGAACACTTCGCGGGTGATCTGGTCCGCCGCGTCGTCGTCGTCGGTCACCCGGTGCGCGAGACCGTGGACCAGGGAGGCGTAGCGGTCGTACAGCTCACCGAGTGCCGCCTCCTCGCCCCGCGCCAGCCGCTGCTGCATCTTGCGGTCCCAGCGCGGCGGTGCGGGTGTCGCCATCTCCCGGCCCCCTTGCGTCGTCCGGCCCGTGCCTGCGTCCCCGACGTTACCGGGCACCCATGAGGGTGTACGCGGCTTTGCACCAACCTGACACCGGATGCGACCGCTTCTGTCGGTCTGTTATGCGGGTGTGACCAGAAGATTGCGGGGTTGCGACCGGGAGCGGGCATAGGGTCGTAGGACGGGAGAATCCAAGTCGACGGCGAGGCGAGGTGGGAACCGGTGCTGGTGACCCAGGCCGAGCGGGACGGCTGGGCGGTGGTCACGGTCGCGGGGGAGATGGACCTGATCTCCTCGCCCGCGGTCCGGCAGAAGGTGCATGAAGCGGTCGCCGACGGGCGGCGCAGCCTGGTGCTCGATCTCGCCGGGGTGCGGTTCTGCGACTCCAGCGGGGTGGGCGTGCTGATCGGCGCCCGACGGCTGATGCGGTCCTGCGCGGGGCGGTTGCGGATCGTGCTGCCTCGGGAGGACGACGAGGGTGCGCCGCACGGGGCGCCCGGCTCGTCCGGATCATCAGGGTCATCCGGGTCGGCCGGGCAGATCGCCGGCCACGGCGGGGAAGCGCACGTCAACCGGGTGCTGGCCGCGCTCGGGGTGCGCCGGCTGTTCGAGGTCTACCCGGACCTGGACGCGGCCACCGATGACACCGCCAGGCCGCTGTCCGCCTGAGCGCAGCGCTTCGCGGGCGGGCGCCCGCAACGCCGGGCCCGCGTTGTCCAGTACGTGGCCGGCGCGGGGTGACCGAGGATGGACCCATGACCCTTCTCACCTTCGTGCGCGGCGACATCACCGAGGAACCGGTCGACGCGGTGGTCAACGCCGCGAACTCCTCCCTGCTCGGCGGTGGCGGCGTGGACGGCGCCATCCACCGCAAGGGCGGCCCCGAGATCCTGTCCGCCTGCCGCGACCTGCGGGCGTCGCACTACGGTCGCGGGCTGCCCACCGGCCAGGCCGTCGCCACCACCGCGGGGCGGCTGCCGGCACATTGGGTCATCCACACCGTCGGCCCGGTCTGGCGGGCGGGGGAGGACCGTTCCGAACTCCTCGCTTCCTGCTACCGGGAGTCGCTGCGCGTAGCCGACGAACTGGGCGCCGCCACCGTCGCCTTCCCCGCCATCTCGACCGGCGTCTACGGCTGGCCGATCGACGACGGCGCCCGCATCGCCGTACAGACCGTGCGCGCGGCCTCCACCTCCGTCACGGAGGTGCGCTTCGTCCTCTTCGACGATGTCGCTTATGAGGCATTTACGGCTTACGGGTAAACCACTTGCGGGGTGCTCGGCGTGGTCACGGAGCGTCCGCGGCGGGTTGTGTCCGATGCGTGACTTGTTACGCGGTGGAGTCGGGGTGGTCCTCAGGTACGCTCCATCGGGTGCGCGTACGTTCCAGGCTTCCCCAGGGAGCCGCTCGGCTGGTCCGAAGCGGTTCCGTGCCTGGCTGCGCGATCCCTGACCGGACGCGGCGCACAGTATGCGGTACGCCCGCTCCGTTGCGAGGGAATATGCCCGAAGCGCTTGTTGGAGTACCAGTCGGTCGACCAGGCTATGTGACGTCTGTGTCACATACGGTGACGACGGGCAGGCGTGAGACGTCGGGTCAGCCGGTTCGGATGGTGTGAGCAGTGCAGATGCTTCAGATGCAACTGGAGGTCGGTGTCGACCCGGCGGAGGTCGGACGCGCCCGCCGCTGGGCGAGGTCGCGACTGGTGGGTTCCGGGATAGGAGCCGACGAACCGGTCGCCGAGACGCTGCTCCTGCTCATCTCCGAACTCGTCACCAACGCCGTCGTACACACCGGCTGTCCGGCCGTGCTGCGCATGCTCTTCCCTGCCGCGCCGGCCGCTCCGGTACGGGTCGAGGTCGCCGACGCCAGCGTCCTGCCGCCCGCCCCGCGCCATGCCAACCGTGACGAGACCGGTGGCCGCGGCCTGGAACTGGTCGACGGCCTCGCCGACCGCTGGGGCTGGCACCCGGAAGGCGCGGGCAAGCAGATCTGGTGCGAGGTCGACCGAGGCGCGGCCACCGCGGTCCTGACCTGACCCTTTCGCCTCATCCGGACCGCCGGGCCGGCCGCGCCCTAACCGCGCGCCGACGTCTGGAACGTCCGCCGGTACACCGTCGGTGACACACCCAGCGCGCTCTGGATGTGCTGCCGCAGCGACGCACCCGTACCGAACCCCGCCTCCCGCGCGATCTGGTCCACCCCGAGATCGGTCGACTCCAGCAACTGCCGCGCCCGCTCGATCCGCTGCTGCGTCAGCCACTGCCCCGGACTCAGCCCCACCTCCTCCCGGAACCGCCGCGTGAACGTCCGTACGCTCATCGCCTCCCGCTCCGCGAGCTGCCGCAACGTCACCGGCTGCTCCAGCCGCTCCAACGCCCACGCCCTGGCCCGCTCGGTGCCCGCCAACTGCGGCTCGGGCAGCGGCCGCCGGATGTACTGCGCCTGACCGCCCTCCCGATGCGGCGGCACCACCGTCCGGCGGGCCACCCCGTTCGCCACCGCGGTGCCGAAGTCCCGCCGCACGATGTGCAGACACACGTCGATCCCCGCCGCCACCCCCGCCGAGGTGAGCACGTCGCCGTCGTCCACATACAGCACGTCCGGGTCCACCCGCACCCGCGGGAAGAGCCGTTGGAAGTGGTCCGCGCTGCGCCAGTGCGTGGTCGCCGGCCGCCCGTCCAGCAACCCCGCCGCCGCCAGCAGGAACGATCCCGTGCAGATCGACACCACCCGCGTACCCGGCCGGATCGCGTCGAACGCCGCCCTCAGCTCCGCGCTGAGCCGACCCTCCTCGTAGACGTCCTCCATCTCGTGTGACGCGGGCACCACCACCGTGTCCGCCTCGGCCAGCGCTTCCATGCCGTGCTCGACCGTGATCGTGAAGTCCGCGTCCGTCCGCACCGGACCCGGGCGCACGCTGCACGTCACCACCTCGTACAGCGCGGGGCCGCCCTCTTCCCGCTCCTGGCTCCTCGCGGCCCCGAAAATCCGCAGCGGGATGCCGAGTTCGAACGGGATCACCCCGTCGAGCACGAACACCGCCACCCGGTGCCGCCCACCGCCGCCGAACACCCGGGCCCGCGGGGGAATCCGAGAATCTGCCATGGCCCGATTCTTTCACACCATGGCCCTCGGGCCACTCGTCACCGGGGAGCTCTCCTCGGAGACTGAGCACCGTGACGCAGACATCTCGCACTCCCGCGCCCGCCGACGGCCCAGCCGCGCCCACCGGCTCCGCCACACCCGGCGACGCCACCGGGACGCGCCGGCACCCGCGCCCGCACCGTGCCTGGGCGGTTGCCGCCGTCACGTTCGTGACCATCATCGGATCTGCCGCATTCGCCTCCCTTCCCGGACTTCTGATCGACCCGCTGCGCAGCGAGTTCGGCTGGTCGCGCGCGATGATCGGGTTCGCCGTCTCCATCAACCTCGCGCTGTACGGGCTGACGGCGCCGTTCGCCGCCGCGCTGATGGACCGCTTCGGCATCCGGCGCGTCGTCGCCTGCGCGTTGCTGACGATCGCACTCGGCGCCGGACTCACCGTCTACATGACCCAGGTCTGGCAACTGGTGCTCTGCTGGGGTGTCTTGGTGGGTCTGGGCAGCGGTTCGATGGCGCTCGCGTTCGCCGCGACCGTCGCCAACCGCTGGTTCGTCGCCCGCCGCGGCCTGGTCACCGGCATCCTCACCGCCGGTGGCGCCGCCGGGCAGTTGGTCTTCCTCCCTCTCCTTTCATGGATCACCGAACATCACGGCTGGCGTCCTGCCGCCGCGACGGTCGCGTTCGCGGCACTCGCCGTCGTGCCCTTCGTCTGGCTGCTGTTGCGCGACCACCCCGCGGACGTCGGTGTGGCCCCCTACGGCGCGGCGGAGTTCACGCCCAAGCCCCCGCCGGTCAGAGGGGCGGCCGGTCGTGCGCTGCGGGCCCTTCTCCAGGCGGCACGCGGCGGTACCTTCTGGCTGCTGGCCGGCAGCTTCGCGATCTGCGGTGCGTCGACCAACGGTCTGGTGAAGACCCACTTCGTGCCCGCCGCGCACGACCACGGGCTCCCGGTGACGACCGCGGCGTCCCTGCTCGCCGTCATCGGGGTGTTCGACATCGCGGGCACGGTGGCCTCCGGATGGTTCACCGACCGCCTGTCGCCGAGGCGGCTGCTCGCGATCTACTACGGACTGCGTGGACTCTCGCTGATGTTCCTCCCGATGCTCTTCTCGGACAGCATCCACCCCTCGATGGTGCTGTTCATCGTCTTCTACGGCCTCGACTGGGTGGCGACGGTGCCGCCGACCATCGCGCTGTGCCGTGAGCACTACGGCGAGAGCAGCGCGATCGTCTTCGGCTGGGTGCTCGCGGCCCACCAGATCGGTGCGGCCCTGGTCGCCTACCTCGGCGGGGTGGCGCGTGACGCGCTCGGTTCCTATGACGTCGTCTGGTACACCTCCGGTGCGTTGTGCGCGGTGGCCGCGCTGATGTCCCTGGTCGTCCGCCATCGGCCGGTCGCCGCGCCCGTGATGGCGGTTACTGGATGAACGCCCCGAATGTCTGTGCTAGTTCCGATTCGAGTGGAGTTCACTCGCCCGGGTGAACGGGACCGGCTGGAGCGGGCGGTGGGCGCCGCTCTCGCCCGGATCGGCCCTGGCAGAGCGGTCCGTACGGCCCGTTGAGAACGATCCGCGGTGAACGAGGCGGCACGCGCGGAACAGCTCGCGTGGATCGCCGTGGAGAAAGGGCCGTGCGCGTGCGCAACGGCCGGGGCGGGCGGCTCGCAGGGAACGGCTCGCAGGGAACGAGCGGTGCGGATCGAACGAGCCGCGGTGACGGGGGCGTTGCACCGCCGCCCGCCGCCCGCCGCCCGCCGCCCGCCGCTCGCCGCTCGAGGCAGGACTCGCCCGCGCCCGCGCCCGCCGGCTTCCGCGTACCGCTCTACCGCGCGCGGGCGGCCGCGCGCGCGATGCGGCGCGCGTCGATCGCCATTTCGCGGAACATCCCGCTGATCGGATTGGTGAACCCGGTGAAGTACAGCCCGGGCGCGCTCGCGGGCGTCCTGGCTCCGTGCACCACCGGGCGGCCGCGGCCGTCGAGCACGCCGAGGTGGCCCACGAGCGGTTCGAGGCCCCGCCGGTAGCCGGTCGCGGCGATCACCGCTTCCGGGCTGATCTCGGAGCCGTCGGCGAGGCGCACCTTGTCTCCGTCGAACTCGGCGACGGCGGCGACGGGTTCGACCCGGCGCGAGCGGACGGCGGCGATCAGGCCGACGTCCTGCACCGGAATCGCGCCGTCCAGCACGCGCGAGTACAAGCCGGTCTCGGGGCGGGGCAGGCCGTACGCGGACAGGTCCGGTACGCCGGCCCGTTCGATGTACGGCGCGACGCGGTCCACCAGCCGCGTCGGCAGTCGGCGGCAGACGATCCCGCTTGCCTGCGCGGGCCAGCCGAGCGTCGAACGGCGCAGGATATGAGGGGGTGTCCGCACCGCGAGGCGTACTCGCGAGGCGCCGCCCTCCATCAGGTCGACGGCGATCTCCGCACCGGTGTTGCCCGCGCCGACCACGAGGACGTCCCGCCCGTTATAGGGGACGGCGTTGCGGTAGCGGGCCGCGTGCAGAAGATCGCCGGAGAAGGTGTTTCGTCCCGGCCAGTCGGGTATGTACGGACTGTGGTTGTGGCCGGTCGCCACCACGACCACGGCGGAGGAGAGCACCCGGCCTCCGGTCGCGGGCAGTTCCCAGCCCGCGCCCTTCCGTTCCACTCGTCCCACCTCGATGCCGGTAGCGATCTCGAGTTCGTGGTATTCGGCGTACTTCTCGAGGTAGCGCACCACGTCGTCCCTGCTGACCCATCGGCCGAACCGGCGCGGAATGGGCAGTCCCGGCAGCGCCGACAGCCGCCGCGTGGTGTGCAGATGCAGCCGGTCGTAGTGGCCGCGCCAAGACGCTCCCACGTGTTCCGCGCGCTCCACCACGAGTGGCCTGAGTCCCCGCTCCCGCAGTGCCGCGGCCGCGGCCAGTCCGCCGGGGCCGGCGCCGATGACGATGGCGTCGGGAGCTGCGGTGGGCGGGGGGACCCGGTCGGTGGCGGTCGTGGGGTCGGCCATGGGGGCACTCCTGAGCCTGAATACGTCTGTCGCGAGCAAGGTGGTGGTAGCCGGAAGGTATTCCGACGGGCGGGTGCGAGCGTAACCCCCCATGCCGGTCGAGCGGCATGGGCCGTTGCGGGCTGCCCACTTGCCGGTCGCGGTCCGCCACTTGCCGCCCACGGGCAACCGGTTGTCGGCCGATACCGATGGCCGGTCGCCCGCAGCGCCTCGCCGCCGCCGGCGGTGCGCCGCCGCGTTGCCCGTCTGCCCGGAAACGCAGCGAAGCGGGCGCCGGCGGTCTCCCCCGAGACCTTGTGGCGCCCGCGTCGAGGCGTGGTGTTGCGGCAGGACTGGCGAGTGCGGGGCCGAACGGCCCTGCGGGTGAAGGGTGTTGGGACGGTCGCTACTTCGGTGGTTTCTTCCCGGTGACCCCGAGGTGGACGAGCAGCGCCAGGTTCGGCTTCAGGTCGGCCTGCTTGACGCCGGACCCGGTGAAACCTTTCTGGTGGGCGGCGACCGCAGCCAGCATGGCCACCAGCGAACCGGCCACGGCCGGCGCGCTGACCTGCTTGTCGACCTTGCCCTTGCTCTGAAGGTCCTTGATGGACTCGGTGAGTGAGCCCGTCACGGAGTTGAGGATGCGGGTGCGGATTCTGTTGAAGCGCTTGTCGCCTTCGGCGGCACCGAGGTCGATCACGCGCAGGATGGCGTCGTTCCTGCGCCAGAAGGACAGGAAGCCGTCCACGAGTTGGTCTGCGGCGAGCGCGCCGGACTTGCCGACCCAGGAGCGGCCCGCGACCAGTTCGGTCAGGCTCGCCCCCTCTTTGGCCATCTCATCGGCGAGTTCAAGGACGGCGCCCTCGACGTCGGGGAAGTACTGATAGAACGTTGCGGGGGAGGTGCCCGCCATCCGGGCGACGTCAATCACCTTGACATCCCGGTACGGCGACGTGCTGAGCATCTCGCCGAGGCAGTCCAGCAGCTTCTGCCGCGTTGCCTGCCCGCGGCGGCCCGCAACACGGCCGTCGACGGTGCGAACTTGTCCTGTCATGCCGTCAGTTTACCGACCCGTGATCGGCGCGCGATTTGGCGGCGTGCAAACGGGGACGCTCTCCTTCCGCTTGGCGAACCACCAGTTCAACGGTGCTTTCTTCCGTCCCGGCGGCCCCACGGGACGGCGCGTGAAATGTGGCGAATGGGTGATTCGGCGGCCTGGAGCGGGCGACTCGAAGAATTGACCATATGTTCGAATTCCAGCGGGTGTGGTGGGGAAGATCACTGGTTACGGTGGCGATGACAGCGTGTCGCGGACACGGCGCGGGCCATCGTGAAGGTACGGGAGGATCGAGTCATGTCGGCATTCGGAGAAGGCGCCCCGTGCTGGGCGGATGTGGCACTGCCCGACCTCGCCGTCGGCCGGACCTTCTACGGCGAACTGCTCGGCTGGACCTTCGAGGACCAGGGGGAGGAGTTCGGCCACTACACGATGGCCCTGCGCGACGGCGTCAAGGTCGCGGCCCTGATGCCGAAGGCGGACCCGTCGATGCCCACCGCCTGGGGCGTCTTCCTCGCGGTCGCAGACGCGGCCCGGACCGCCGAGAAGGTCAGGGCGGCCGGCGGGCAGGTGGCCTTCGGGCCGGACGCGGTCGGCGACAGCGGAGTGATGGCCGGGGTCGTCGACCCGGGCGGCTCCTTCGTCGGCCTCTGGCAGCCCGCCGGCCACCAGGGTTTCGACCTGGTCAACAAGCCCGGCGCCTACGCCTGGTCGGAGAACCACACGCGGGATGCCGAGGCCGTGGACGCCTTCTACCAGGACGTCTTCGGATACGAGTCCCAGCAGGTCGGCGACGGCGTTCACTTCGACTACAAGGTGTGGTCCGTGCCCGGAGCCGAGGACCCCTCGCTCGGCCGGCTGAAGCTGGACGGCACCGCGGAGGACACCCCCAGCGCGTACCAGGTCTACTTCGCGGTCGGTGACTGCGACGACGCGGCCGCCACCGTCCGCCGGCTCGGCGGCCAGGTGCTGGTGGGCCCCGCGGAGTCGCCGTACGGCCGCACCGCCATCGTCACCGACGACCAGGGAGCGCGGTTCGCCGTGATCGACCTCGCGCGCCGGTCCGACTCGATACCCGGTCAGTGAGGCCGGACGCCACCTTCTGACCCCCGTTCCGGCGCGGCGGATGGCCGTCGGGCCCCGGGGAGCGGATGATAACGAGTTCGCTTTCCGGGCGTGTCGGGACGGCCCCGGGTTCGCAACCGGCGCTCTTCCCAGGAAGAATCGGGTCCGTACCCTGGCACGGGAGCCAGCGACCGGCCGGACGGGGCCGCGCAGCACGGGGAACGGCCGCGGACAACGCGGGCACGGGGAGGTGGCAGGGCAAGTGGTGGAGCAGCTTACGCAGCATGACCCGAGACGGATCGGCCCTTTCGAGGTGCTGGGACGGCTCGGCGCCGGCGGCATGGGGCTGGTCTATCTCGCCCGCTCGGCCTCCGGTCGGCGAGTGGCGATCAAGACCGTGCGGGCGGAACTCGCCGAGGACCAGCTCTTCCGCGTCCGCTTCACCCGTGAGGTCGAGGCGGCCCGTGCAGTGTCCGGCTTCTACACCGCCGCCGTCGTCGACGCCGACCCTCGTGCCGCCGTCCCCTGGCTCGCCACCGCCTACGTCCCGGCGCCGTCCCTGGAAGAGATCGTCAACGAGTCCGGCCCGCTGCCCGCCCAGGGAGTGCGCTGGCTCGCCGCCGGGATCGCCGAGGCCCTGCAGTCGATCCACGCCGCGGGCCTGGTGCACCGGGACATGAAGCCGTCGAACGTACTGGTGGTCGAGGACGGACCGCGGGTGATCGACTTCGGCATCGCCTCCGGGGTGTCCAACACCCGGCTGACGATGACGAACGTCGCGGTCGGCACCCCCGCCTACATGTCGCCCGAGCAGGCCCGTGACTCCCGCAGCGTGCGCGGCGCCAGCGACATCTTCTCGCTCGGGTCCACCCTGGTCTTCGCCTCGACCGGCCATGCCCCGTTCCATGGGGCCAACCCGGTCGAGACCGTCTTCATGCTGCTGCGCGAAGGCCCCGACCTGGCCGGTCTGCCCGACGAATTGCGCCCGCTGATCGAGTCGTGCATGCGGATGAAGGCCGAGGAGCGTCCCACCCCGGCCGATCTGCAGGCGCAGCTCGCCCCGCACCTGTTCTCCTCCGGCGGCGACGACACCGGCACCGCGTCGGCCTGGCTGCCCCCCGGCGCGGTCGCCCTGATCGAGGAACGCCACCGCAGCCGGATCGGCCCGGTGCAGAACGGCGGCCGCAGCGCGCGCCAGCCCGGCGCACAGGTGTCCGGCCCGCAGGTCCCCCTGCCGTCGGCCCCCGCGCCCGCACCCCAGCCGCCCATGCCGCAGGCTCCCGCGCCGCAGCCCTCCGGCCTGGTGCCGCCGCCGCCCGTGTCACCGCCCCGCCCGCAGCAGCCGCCCCGCAGCCCCGCCCCCCAGCACGCGGCCGCGTCCGTACAACTCGCCGGGTCCGCGCCGATCGGGCCCGGGCTGCGGCTGGCGCGGGCGGCCGACCTCAAGGCGACGGCCGGACCGGTTCCGGGAACCGAGTGGGTGCGCCCCCGGGGCGGCGCCCATCGGGCCGCGGAGGCCCCGCCGCCGTCCGTGGCCGCGGTACCGCGTCCGTCCGGCCCGCCGGGGGAGTGGCGGCCCTGGCGGTTCCGGATGTCGAACGACGTGTGGGGCACACCCGTGGTGGACAGCGGACTGCTGTACGTCACGTCCTTCGAGGTACACGCACTCGATGTGGCCAGCGGGCGGCGGCAGTTCAAGACCAGGGACGTGGCCTGGACGATGGCGGTGGCCGGCGGCCGTATCCACGCGTCGGACGGGCCCAGCCTGTTCGCGTTGGGCGCGACCGACGGCGGCGAGCGGTGGCGTACCCCGATCGACGGCTGGGTGTACGCCGTGCAGGCCGACGCGAGCACCGTCGTCACCGGCACCCGTGGCGGCGTGGTGCAGGCGTGGGATGCCGAGCGGGGGACGCTGCGGTGGGAGCGGGCCGGAGCGCAGACGGAGTTCGAGTCGCCGGACGCCGGACCCGCCATCGAGAACCGGACGGTGTTCTACCAGGGCGGCGGCCTGCTGCACGCGGTGGACGCGCTCAACGGATCGGAGCTGTGGTCGTATCCGGTGGGGGAGCCCGGCGCGGCCGGGTCGGTGGTGACCCGGCCGGTGGTCGCCGACGGCGTCGTCCACCTGACCGCCGGCACCCGGGTGCTGGCCCTCGACGCGCGCACCGGCGCGGAGCGATGGCACTTCGAGGCGCCCGCCGTGATGTTCGCGCCCCCCGCGCATGTACCCGGCCTGGGCGCGTCCGGCGGCGGGATCTACGTCACCGACCACCTCGGCACGGTGTACGCGCTGGACCCGGCGGACGGCCGGGACCGCTGGCGGGTCGCCACCGAGCCGCGGCAGTCGCTGGAGCCGGTGGTGGTCGCCGCCGGCGGGGTCCACCTCGGGGCGGGCAGCGCGCTGTACACGCTGGACGCCGTGAGCGGGACGCCGCGCTGGCGGTTCGCCGCGCAGGGCGAGATCGTCGGGTCGCCCGCGGTGGCGGACGGGCGGGTGCACTTCGGTTCGAAGGACCACTGCCTGTACACGGTGGACGCGCAGGGTGGCCAGTTGCGGTGGCGGCTGGAGACCGGTGGCGAGATCACCGGATCACCGGTCACCGCCGACGGTGTGGTCTACGCCTGCTCCAAGGATCGTTGCGTCTACGCCCTGGACGCGGCGAAGGGCACCGGCTCGACCTCGCGCCGGGCCTGAGCGGGAAGCAGGGAGCGGGGAGCGGGGAGCAGGGCCCTGCGGGGCGGGCCCGGACGGTAGGCCCCGGGCACCGGTGGTTCAGGGCTCCGCCGGACCGTCGGGGGAGAGCGGCTCGGAGCGCTTCGAGTACGGCGGCGGCGACGGCGGGTAGGGCGGAGGAGACTCCTGCGGCGGTTCGTCGACGTCGTCCGACGGCAGGGGTTCGGGTCGGCCGTAGCGCGGGCGGCGCAGCCCCGAGAGCAGGAAAGCCCCCGCGAACAGCAGCAGCCCGCTCGCGACCGCGACACCTACGCCCGTGTCGAGCCCGTCGCCGCCCGCGGTCAGCGACCCGGAGAACTGCGCCTGCCGGACCATCCACAGCACCGTGACGCCCAGCACCAGGCAGCCGGCCAGCGCCACCGCCGCCCATGACCGCGCCAGCACGCCCAGCAGCGTGAGCAGCGCGGCGAAGCCCATCGGCAGGAAGAGGGAGCCGAGCAGAGCCGCGTCATGATCGGTGACGCCGACGCCCGTGAAGAGGTCGTTGACCCGGATGTCGGAGCCGTGACGGCCGCCGTACCAGGCTCGGAAGGGGCACCAGACGGCGGCCGTCGCTCCGGCGAGCGCGAGCAGTGACCCCATGACGTTGCGGACCATCGGGGTGCCACCGCCTCGTGTCGCTCACTCGGCCCCCACGTCGCCGACGCTACGCCGGGCGCCGCGGCACTGCCACGCGAGCGCGGGCGCGGGAGTGACCACCGCGCCGACCAGCACTTTTACCCCACCGGCTCACCTACCGGCTCCCCTACGGGGACCGAGGCTTCACCGGTTCCACGGCCCCACCCGCTCTACCGGTTCCACCCGCTGCACCGGCACTCCGCCGGTGCGGAATCCCCGCGCACCCCGCACCCCGCACCCCGCACCCCGCGCACCCGCGCACATCCCCCACCCTCCGCACCGCACAGGTCGGCCGCAGCGCCCCCTCCGCGCTGCGGCCGACCTGCTGCCCGGACTGTGAGCCGGCCCCCTGAGCCAGCTCGCCGGTCCCCCCTCGGGCGTCCCCCTCTTCTCCAGCGGACCCGGAAACCCCCATCTCCAGGTCCACGGGACCATGCCCGCCGCTGGGCAGTTCGCCCGGCGCCCCGTGCCACACCGTGCCGTGCCGCACGGGCGCCTCGCGGCGGATCAGTTTGCGGGCTCGGACTCGGTGTGCCAGTTGTTCGGCTTGACCTGACCGGGCTTCGTCGTGGGCTTGTCCGCCAGCAGCCCGTCGACCGGGGCCTCCGAGGCGTCCTCCGTGTGCCAGTTGGCCGGCTCGACCTTTCCCGGAGTCGGCTTGGTCGGCGGAGCGGGGTCGGTCGGGTCGGTCGGCGGCTGGTTCTCGGTGGTCTCGGTGGTCTCAGTCGTCATGGTGGTTCTCCTGCACTTCGGGGACCTGCTGTGGTGAAGCCCACCCGGCGACGACCCCCGTGCATCACCGGGCGGGCGGCTCGTGCGGTGATGGAATCGTGGCAGCCGCCGATAATCAACCGATAAACGGTATCGATGAGTTGCCGAATCGGCTGGTAGCAGTCCCGGGCCGCGCGTCCGGTGCCCGTTTCCGCCCCGTCCCGCCGGGCCCGTGCCCGGTTCCGCCCGGTCACGGGACCAGGCCGCAACCCGGTCCCGTCAAATCCGGTACACGGTCCGGCTCGGGCCCGCCGCGTCGCACTCCGTGCCGGGGCGGGCCGTCGTCAGCCGACCATCCGGATCACCGAGGGCGCGGTCTCGTCACCGAGCAGCCGCCGTACCTCCTGTGCCTCCGGAGAGCCGAGCGCCACGTACATGCCCAGCGCGTCGTGCCAGCATGCGTGCGCTCGTACGAGCTGGCCCATGTCGGCGAGCGCGCGGCCGAGCACGGTGAGTACGTTGGCGGTGCGCCACTCACCGCCGACCTCGCGCTGGATGACCAGGGCCTGTTCGGCCGCGGCCGCCGACCGCAGGCTGTGGCCGGCCGCCCGGTGCGCCTCGGCCAGCCGGTAGAGCGCCATGCCCTCCCAGAACTGCTGCCGGGCGTCGCGGAAGATCTCCACCGCCTCGTTCAGGCGGGCCACCGCCTCGTCGATGCGTCCGGCGGCGGTCAGCGCGACGGCGACGGCGTACAGCCCGTTGCCGAGCCGGAAGCCGACGTTCAACTCCCGGTAGACGGCGAGCGCCTGCTGGCTGTTGGCCACCGCCGCGTCGGAGTCGCCGAGGCTCAGCTGGGCGCGGGACAGGTTGCTGAGGGCGGACGCCTCACCGTGCCGGTTGCCGTCGGAGCGGAACGCCTCCAGGGCGGCCTCGTGGTATTCGGTGCAGACGTCGAAGCGTTGCGCCTGGTGCGCGATGATGCCGCGCAGGTTCGGCGCGTAGCTGCAGGTGACGGGGTCCTCGGCGGCCAGCCCGACGACCATCGCGCGCCGCGCTTCCTCGTCGGCGGCGGCGAAACGGGCGGTCATCCGCAGGAGTTGGGCGACCAGCACCCTGGCCCGGCCCTCGACCAGGGCGTCACCGCAGGCGTTCGCGGTGGCCACGACCGCGTGTGCGGCCTGTTCGTACTGCCGGGCGTAGATCCCCGACTCCATCAGGTCCTGGGCGGCCCACAGCAGGTCCGTCGCCTTGCGCATCAGGCCGCCGCAGCCGTCGTCGGCCGACTGCTCGACGGCCGCCAGCAGGACCTGGGCCTCGGCGAACAGCCACTCCAGCCCGGCTTCGCGGGAGTCGAAGGCCATGCCGGGCAGGGAGGTTACGGCGAGGTGGTCCAGCACCCGGTCACCGGGGTTCTCCAGCGCGTAGACGGCCGTGGCCGAGGCGAGGTAGAAGTCCAGCAGCCGGGACAGCGCCGAGCAGCGCTCCTGCTCGGTCTCGTCACGCTCGGCGCACTCGCGCGCGTACAGCCGCAGCAGGTCGTGGAAGCGGTAACGGGCCGGCGCCGCCGACTCGATGAGGCTTATGTCGACCAGTGTCTCCAGCAACTCCTCGGCCGTGTACGGGTCGAGGTCCAGGACGGCGGCGGCCGCGTCCAGCGAGATGTCGGGGCCCTCGGGGAGGGACAGCAGCCGGAAGGCGCGGGCCTGCTGGGGCGACAGGTGGCCGTAGCCGAGCGCGAAGGTGGCCTTGACGGCGAGGTCGCCGGCCCGCAACTCGTCCAACCGGCGGCGCTGGTCGGCGAGTTTGCGGGCCAGCACGGAGACGGTCCAGGTGCGGCGGGCGGCCAGCCGGGCAGCGGCGATCCGGATCGCCAGCGGGAGGAAGCCGCAGGCGCCCACCACGGCGAGCGCGGCCTGCCGTTCACCGGCCACCCGCTCCTCGCCGACGATCCGGCTGAAGAGCTGGAGGGCCTCCTCGGGCGACATCACGTCGAGGTCGACCAGGTGCGCGCCTTCCAGGTCGACCATCCGCATCCGGCTGGTGACCAGAGCGGCGCAGCCGGGCGTGCCGGGCAGCAACTGCCTTATCTGCGCGGCGTCGTAGGCGTTGTCGAGCAGGGTGAGGACGCGGCGGCCGTCGAGGGTGGAGCGGTAGAGCGCGGCGCGCTCGGCGAGCGAGTCGGGGATGGCGGGGTTGGGAACGCCCAACGCCCGCAGGAACGCGCCGAGTACGGCCTCGGGCTCGGCCGGGCGCGGTTCGGTGCCCTGCAGGTCGACGTACAACTGCCCGTCGGGGAAGGCGTCCCGGACCGCGTGCGCGACGTGCACCGCGAGGGTGGTCTTGCCGACGCCGCCGATCCCGGCCACGGCGGAGACCGCCATCACCCCGCCCTCCTTGCCCTGCTCGGTGGCCAGGGCGAGTTGGCGGCCGAGTTCGTCGGCGACGGCGCGGCGGCCGGTGAAGTCGGGCACGCTCGCGGGAAGTTGCGCGGGGCGGACGATCTCGGGGGTGCCGGCGTGCGCGGAGACCGGCGCGGCCAGGTCCGGGTCGGCCTCCAGGATGCGCTGGTGCAGGTCGCTGAGTTCGGCGGAGGGGTCGATGCCGAGCTCGTCGGCGAGCAGGCGGCGGGTGTCGGCGTAGACGCCCAGCGCCTCGGCCTGGCGCCCGCTGCGGTACAGCGCGAGCATCAGCAGGACGCGCAGCCGCTCGCGCAGCGGGTGTTCCGCGGAGACCGCGGTGAGTTCGGAGACCGCCTCGGCGTGCGCGCCCAGTTCCAGGTCGAGTTCGAGGCGTGCCTCGATCAGGCCGACCCGCCACTCGGCCAGCCGGGAGCGCTGCGTCTCCGCGTACGGCCCGGGCAGGCCGGCCAGCGGTTCGCCGTGCCACAGGTCGAGGGCGGCCGCCAGCAGGCGCCGGGCGTGCTCGGGGTCGCTCGCCTTCGCCTTCTCCGCGTCGGCGGCGAGACGTTCGACGACGGTGTAGTCCAGGGCGTCGGGCGCGACGTGCAGGGCGTAGCCGCCGGAGTCGGTGACCAGCGCCTTGGGGCCGAGCGCCTTGCGCAGCCGGAAGGCGTACGAACGCAGCGCGGCGAGCGCGGTGTTGGGCGGGCTCTCGCCCCAGACGGCGTCGAGCAGTTCGGACGCGGAGGCGGTGCGGCCACCGCGCAGCAGCAGCGCGGCGAGCACCGCCCGCTGCTGTGGCGCCCCGGTGCCGATCGGGACGTCGCCGCGCCAGGCACGCACCGGGCCCAGCACCGCGAAGCGCAGGCCGCCCGGGTCCGTGCTGCTTTCCATCGTCTGCCCCCTGGATCGCCCATGTGCACATGCCGGGTGCGTCCCCGAGCCCGGCGCTCCGCGCGTATATCTATCGTTCATCGCTGGACGGAACAGTTCTCTGCATGACATGCGGAGCCGAAAGTTCGGCCCCGTCCGTGCCAGTTTGCCGTGTCGGGCGGCCGAGGTCACCCCGTGCATGGTGCCGATCCGGCCTCGTGCCGAATGTTGGGCCGAATTCGAGGTTCTGTCTGTGCGTGCGCGGAGGTTGTGTTGTGTGGGACAGGTTCACACCTATGTGTGTCCTGCGAACGGGCGGGTGACAGAGACATGCGGGTGTCGGGCAAAAACGATTCGGCGGATTCTTCGGTTTCAGGAGGATTGCGCCGGGAAACAACACTTGTGTCCGGTGCGGTGCTCTCCTGGCCGTCGTTGCACGGGACATCCACGCTCCCGGGGACGGGACCCGTACCGCCCGCACCCACCGGGACGGATACGGTGACCCGCGGCGGCGGGAAGCACAGCCGGCGCCGGCGGGGGCGCGGCGGTGGTTCCCACACCACCCTGGGCGAAGGCGGGCGCCTGCCCGGCCCGTTGCTCCGGCAGCGGGCCGAGCACCGGCCGCAGGGCATACCCGCGCTGCCCTACGGAGACAGCGCGCCGACGACCGGTACCGCCGGGTGCAGCTTCGCCGAGCTGGACCGACGGGCCCGGGCGGTCGCCGCGCGGCTGGGCAGCGTGCTGCAACCGGGCAGCCGCGTCATGCTCGTCTACCCGCAAGGGCCCGACCTCGCGGGCGCGTTCCTCGGCTGCCTGTACGCGGGTATGTCCGCGGTGCCGCTCGTGCTGTCCTCGCCCGGGGCGACGAGTTCGGTGGCCCACGCGGTGCGGCGCTGCGACCCGGCGATGGTGCTCACCGGCACCGACACCTGGACGCCGCTGGCGGTCGACCGGACGCGGGTCGAGGTGGTCGAGGCGGATGGCGTCCATGTCTCCGGCGAACCGGTGTGGCGGCTCGCGCAGAACTGGCGGCCGGTGGGCGTGCTGCGCGGCGCGCCCGCCTACCACCGGTACCACGATGACGGGGCGGTGGGCGGTCGGCTGGAGCCGGCGATGTCGCACGGCGATCTCACCGAGGTGATGGACGAGTTGGCCCAGGCGGTGCGGCTCGGCACCGACGAGGAGAACGTCGGCTGGATCGCCGCGGTGCACGGCGTGGAGGATGCCGTGTGGCGCATCCTGCTGCCGATCCGGATCGCGGTGTAGTGGTCGGCGCGATGCGCGGACGGCAGCAGGAGCGCCCGGACGGATGAGCACGGATCAGAACGGATGAGAAGGGCAGGAGGAACGGAGACGAGGGGGCGGTGCCGCGGGGGGCTGCGCCGCGAAGGGGTGTGCGAAGGGGTTATCGGCGGCCGAGCCAGATCGGGTTGGTGAGCGCGACGGCCGGTCCGGGCAGGCCGGAGGTGTCGCCTGCCGCCGTGGGGTGCCGTACTTCCGCGCGCACATAGGACGCCAGCGACGCGGTGGTGGTCCACTCCACGGCACCGGAGGCGGGCAGGACCTGTCCGACGACCTGGCCCTCGTCGGTGAGCAGCCGCAGCAGGGAGCCGGCCGGCACACCGGCGACCTGGAGGCGGACGGTCACCTCGGCGTCCGCGGCGACCTGCAACCGGTCGCCGATACCGGCGTGTTCGCCGTGCGGGCCGGTGGCGGACAGGGAGAGCCGGACATCGGCGTTCTCGGCGATCCAGGAGTGCCCGGCGCGGATGCCGGCCTGCAGGGAGCGGCGGTCGAGGCCGTCGGCGAGCACCACTGTCTGCGGCAGGCCGACGACGTCGGGGTCGCGGTGGGCGTCGGAGTTGCCCATCGCCGGCAGCCATTGGCCGTCGCCGCGCCGGGCCGCACCGGTGAGCAGGTTGTCCCAGGTGAGCAGGGAGGCTTCGTCGTCGGCGGTCCAGGGGCCGTTCCAGACCTCGATGGCGTCGACGTTGTCGTAGCCGAACTTCCACTGGCTGGCGAGGCTGGTGCCGTACGGGTGGGCGGGCACCACGATGCCGCCGGCCCGGCGGATCTGCCGGGCGAAGCGGTCGAAGGCGTCGTCGCGGGCCCGGTAGCGCCAGTCGATCCACTCGCCGCCGTCCAGGCCGATCGCGAGGTAGTGGCCGTTGCGGGTGGTGATCTCCTCACCGGTGAGGATGAGCAGGTCGTCGCCGGCCAGCGGGCCGAGCAGCGGGTGCGCGGAAGAGGTGTTGTGGTCGCTGGAGTTGATGAAGTCGAGCTTCGCCGCCCGGGCGAGCGCGGCCAGTTGCTCCAGGGTGCGCTTGCCGTCGGAGTGCACGGTGTGCAGGTGGCAGTCGCCGCGGTACCAGCCGCGGCCGCGGCCGCGCACCTGCTCCGGCGGGTAGTCGGGCACGGGGGTGGTGCCGCGGTCGCCGAAGGTGAGGGTGACGGTCACCGAGTAGTCCAGGCCCTGCGGCGCGACCGTGTACGGGCCGAGCACCACATGCCAGGTGCCCGCCTCGACCGGTCCGGGCAGGTAGCCGGGCGTCGCCTGCTCCGCGCTGATCGAGAACTCCGTGCGCGCTCCGCCCGACCAGCCGCGGAAGCCCCGGCCGCCCAGGTCCGTGCCGTGCTGGTCGAAGATGCCGATGTCGCAGGCGTTGCCGAGCAGCCCGGCGGGCACGTCGGGCCGGTCGTAGGTGTACGACACGGCGATCTGCCGTACGCCGCGCGGCACGTTCAGCGGCAGGTACACGAAGTCGGCCACGCCGGTGGGCAGGTGGCCGGTGAGGGTACGGGTCACCTCGGTGCCGTCAGCGGGTGTCGGGGAGCCGGCCGCGGGGTCCTGGCCTGAGCCGGGGCCCGCGCCGGAGTCGGAGGCGGCGGCGAAGTCCACGGGGGCCAGCGTAAGGACGCCGGCCGCACCCGCGCTCGCGGAGAGCTTCAGTACATCTCGTCGGTCCATGGCGTCCACGGTCGGGGGTCCGGGTGAAGGGTGCGTGGCCGGGCCTGGTGCGCCCGGGGGCGGAAGGCGGCGGGATCGGTGTGGCGGTACGGCCGTTCGGGTGAGTGGAGCGCACGTCGGAGCGGGCCCGGCCCGTACGCCGGGACGGCCGTGGGCTTGTGCGCCCGGGTGCGCCTCGGCACGCTCGCCCACGTGCACATGCACATGCCAACCCCTCGCCCCGGGCGCGTGATCGTACGACCCGCACGCGCAGGGCCGTATGCGGTGGGAAAGCGCGGCGCGCCCCTCGTGGGCTGCGTGATCCGTGCCGCGCGCCACCGCGGCAACTGCGCTGCCGTGCGGGCGAATTCGCCGCAGCGCCGCCGTCCCGTCGCCCGCGGTTCACCGTGCGGCCCGCGCCGGGCTGCTGAAGTCCTTCCGGAAGAAGCTGAGTTGCGGGTCGGAGGAGGAGACGTGAGCGGTCGTACGAGAGCCACGGCGGGGCCGACGGACAGCGGGGCACGGGCGCGGGCACGGGTGAGGGCGCGGGTGCGGGCCGGGGGAGCGGCGGTCGTGACGTTCGCGGCGCTGGCCGGCGGTCTGGCGGGGGCATCGGCGGCGGTGGCGCGGGACGCCGGCGGCCTGCCGTACTCCCAAGTGGAGCAGGTGGCACGGGGAGTGACGTACGGGCAGTTCTCGGTGGACGGCGGGAAGGGCGCCGTGACCGGGTACATGCTGACCGTCGACCTGTCCGACCCGCGGGTGCGGGTGGACCTGCTGACGCCCGGTGCGGTGGCCGACCGGGCACCCGTGTCCCAACTCGCCGACTCCGCCCGGGCGGTGGGCGCCGTCAACGGCGACTTCTTCAACATCAGCGAGGAGCACGCCGGCGTCACCCCGACCGGCTCCTCCGACGGCCCGGAGATCGCCGCGGGCCGGGCGCTGAAGGCAGCGGTGCCGGACGCGCAGCGGTTCGGCCCGGCGATGCCGCCCGGCGGGACCACGCGGGACGTGCTCGGCGTCGGCGTGGACCGCAGGGCCCGGCTGGACCGGCTCACCCTCGCCGGCAGCGTCCGTACCCGGCAGGGCAGTCACCCGCTCGGCGGCTTCAACCAGTACGCGCTGCCCGAGGGCGGCATCGGCGCGTACACCGCCGGGTGGGGCACCGTCTCCCGCGAGCGCGCCGTCTGCGGCTCCGACACCTCCCGCGCCGCGGCGTGCAGCACCGACACCTACGAGGTGACCGTGCGCGGCGGCCGGGTCACCGCCGTGGCCGACACCCCCGGGCAGGGCGCGATCGCGCCGGGCAGCACCGTGCTGGTCGGGCGGGACGCGGGCGCGGACACCCTGCGCACGCTGCACGTCGGAGACCGCGCGGACGTCGGCGAGCGCCTCGTCCCGACCGCGTCGCACGTGCCGTACGCCTTCGCGGTGGGCGGCTTCCCGGTGCTGCGCGACGGCGCCCCGCTGCCCGGGCTCGACGCGAAGACGGCCGCGGTGCGGACCGCCGCGGGCTTCGGCGACCACGGCCGCACGCTCTACCTGCTCGCGCTCGACGGGACCGCGGCCGCCGACCCGGGCCTGACCGTCGCCGAGGTCGCCGACGTGATGCGGCAGGCGGGCGCCGACGACGCGGTCAACCTCGACGGCGGCGGCTCCACCACGCTGGTCACCCGCGCCCCGGGGGACCCGGCCGCCACCGTGCGCAACCACCCCTCGGGCGTGGCCGAGCGCCCGGTCGCCAACGCGGTCGGGGTGTTCAGCGCCGGCCACTGAGCCGGCGGGGAGCCGGCCGCCGGTCCGCGGGCCGTGGAGCCGGCTCCCTGGAGGGGCGGCACAGTGCGCTGCGCGTACGCCGGAGCGCATTTGGCACTCCTGTATGGCACCCGGCGTACGCCCCCTGACCCTCTCCTGAGCCCCACCTGACCCACGCCTGCCCCCGCCCGCCCCTGCCTGCTCCTCTCCAACCCCGGCCCAACTCCCGGCCCGCCCCCACCGCCCCGACCGCCCCCCCGGCCCGCCCGACTGACCGAAGCGACCGAAGCGACCGACCGAAGCGACCGGCCCAATCCGCCCCAACCGACTCACCCGCCCCGCCCCGTACCGGGAGAAACCCCGGAAAACGCCGGAAAAGACGGCCCTTCGCGGACAACCCCGCACCTACCCTCGGCCCCCCTTCCGCTCTCGGTTTCGTCGGATATCGTGCGGCGCAGCACGGGATCGGATCGGGTGATGTTCGAAGGGGAGCGCATTGACCGCTGTCTGGGGACGCGCGCAGCAGCAGGACTTCCGCAGCCGGGTGCGCGGCTGCCTGCTCGGCGGTGCGATCGGCGACGCACTCGGCGCCGGCGTGGAATTCGAGTCGCTCGAGGCCGTCCTCAACACCCACGGCCCCGACGGCGTCACCGACTACGTGCCCGCGTACGGCAGACGCGGTGCCATCACCGACGACACCCAGATGACGCTCTTCACGGTCGAGGGCCTGATCCGCGCCCAGGTCCGCCGCGACACCGGCGCCTGGCACCCGCCGACCGACATCCACCGCGCCTACCTGCGGTGGGCCGCCACCCAGAACGAGTGGGGCCCCGACGAGCGCCGCAAGGACACCGGCTGGCTGGCCCGCGAGGAGTGGCTGTACGCGCGCCGCGCGCCCGGCGGCGCCTGCCTCAGCGGCCTGTCCGACGACCGGATGGGCACCCTGGAGGAGCCGAAGAACCCGGGCTCGAAGGGGTGCGGCGGGGTGATGCGGTCCGCGCCGTTCGGCCTGCTGGTCGGGTGGGAGCCGCAACTCGTCTTCCAGCTCGCGGTCGAGTGCGCCGCGCAGACCCACGGCCACCCCACCGGGCAGCTCGCCTCGGGCGCGTTCGCGGTGATCGTGCACGGGCTGGCCCGCGGCGAGGCGCTGGACGGTTCCGTGCAGCACGCCCTCGCCCTGCTGGGCGCCCGCCCGGGCCACCAGGAGACCA
Source organism: Streptomyces sp. NPDC088194 (assembly GCF_040702025.1). Taxonomy (NCBI): domain Bacteria; kingdom Bacillati; phylum Actinomycetota; class Actinomycetes; order Kitasatosporales; family Streptomycetaceae; genus Streptomyces; species Streptomyces sp. NPDC088194. The sequence continues at coordinate 126,057 of NZ_JBFBIV010000002.1, forward strand.
CCGACGCCCTCCAGAGCGCGCTGGGCGCGGTACGCCAGGGCCTGCCGTCGCCGCAGCGGGTCGAGGCGCTGGGCGAGGGCTGGACCGCCGAGGAGGCGCTGGCGATCGGCGTCTACTGCGCGCTGGTCGCCGAGGACGTCAGGCACGGGCTGCTGCTGGCGGTCAACCACTCCGGCGACAGCGACTCCACCGGGTCGATCTGCGGCAACCTGCTGGGCGTCCAGCACGGCGAGACCGCGCTGCCGCCCGCCTGGATCGCCGAGTTGGAGGGGCGGGCCACCATCCTCCAGCTCGCGGACGACTTCGCGATGGAGATGACCCAGTCCCCGGCGCTGCACGGCCCGTCCGGCGCGAGCCCGGCGTGGCTGGACCGCTACCCGGCGGCCTGACCGCGGCGGTGCGGGGCGGGGCGCGGGCGGCCACGGACCGGCACCCGGTACGGCCGTACCCGTGCGTGGCGGTCGGTACGCCCACTGTGTGCGGCGCCTCGCGGGCCGGATGCCCGCATCGTGGAAAGTAGCTGGACACAGCAACGATTCTTCGTAGGCTGCACGCCATGACGACCAGCCTCCGCGGAGCACCCCCCGAACTCGCCGGCCGCGCCCGCTCGGTGGGTTCCTCGCCGGTACGCGAGATCCTCGCGCTGACCGCGCGGCCGGAGGTGATCTCCTTCGCGGGCGGGCTGCCCGCGCCGGAACTGTTCGACGCCGAGGGGCTGCGCCAGGCGTACGACCGGGTGCTCGCCGAGCGCCCCGGCCAGGTGCTCCAGTACTCCACCACCGAGGGCGACCCGGACCTGCGCGCCGCCATCGCGGCCCGGCTGTCTGGGCGCGGCCTGCCGACCGAGCCGGACGACCTGCTGGTGACCGGCGGCTCGCAGCAGGGGCTGAGCCTGGTCGCCACCGCGCTGCTGGAGCCCGGCGACACCGTGCTGGTGGAGAACCCGACCTACCTCGCCGCGCTGCAGTGCTTCGGCCTCGCCGGCGCCCGGGTGGTCCCGGTGCCCACCGACGCCGACGGGGTGCTGCCCGACGCGCTGGAGGAGCTGGTGCGGCGCGAGCGGCCCAAGCTGCTCTACCTGGTGCCCAACTTCCAGAACCCCACCGGCCGTACGCTCCCGGCCGAGCGGCGCAGCGCGGTCGCCGGGATAGCCGGGCGGCACGGGCTGTGGATCGCCGAGGACGACCCGTACGGGGAGTTGCGCTTCGAGGGGGCGCACCAGCCGCAGATCGCGTCGTACGACGCCGCGGCCGACCGCACCATCCTGCTCGGCAGCTTCTCCAAGGTGATGGCCCCCGGGCTGCGGCTGGGCTGGCTGCGTGCTCCGGCCGGCTTCCGCCGGGCCTGCGTGATCGCCAAGCAGTCCGCCGATCTGCACACATCGACCGTCGACCAGGCCGCCGTCGCCCGCTATCTCGCCGACCGCGACCTGGACGCGCACCTGGACCGGGTCCGGGCGGCCTACCGTATCCGGCGCGACGCGCTGGTGGCCGGGCTGGCGGACGCGCTGCCGGCCGGCTCCGGGTGGAACCGGCCCGAGGGCGGCATGTTCCTGTGGGTGCGACTGCCCGAAGGGCATGACGCCACCGCGCTGCTGTCCGTCGCGGTCGGCCACGACGTCGCCTACGTGCCCGGCGCGCCGTTCTTCGCCGCCGACCCCGATCCGGCGGCGCTGCGGATGTCCTTCACCACGCACACCGCGGCGGAGATCGGCGAGGGGCTGGCGCGCCTCGCCAAGGTGTTCCGGCCGTAGGAGCGCGGCTGCGACCGCTCGTGCCGGTCCTCTCCTTCCTGTACGGCCGCCCGGAACTCCCGCGTCCCGGGCGGCCGTTCCGTCATGCCGCGCGCCAGGGCGCGGGGGTGCGGACGTCCGGCGAAGTGCCCGCTCATCGTCGGTTCGGCGGGCGGGTCGTCACAATGCCAAGCTGAGCAAAGAACGAGTAAAATCGTTCTGCTTTCTGACCTGAGTTCAGGTTCATGAACGACCTAGCCCTTGACCGGTACCCCGGAACAAGGGTTCAATCCCCCAAGTCCCCACTCCCGCAAGGGGGCGACCCCGCCCGAGCGAGCGGCACGGCGAAGCGCCCTCACGTTCACAAGGCGGACCCCCGGGAGGGGACATGAACAGTCTCGACTGGACCGTTCTCATCGCGTACTTCGGCGTGATGGTCGTGATCGGCCTGTGGTCCCACAAACGCGTCGACGACGTCGGGGACTACTTCACGGCCGGCGGACGGATGCCCTGGTGGCTGTCCGGCATCTCGCACCACATGGCCGGCTACAGCGCGGTGATGTTCACCGGATACGCGGGCATCTCCTACCAGTACGGCTTCACGTCCTATGCCACCTGGGCGTTTCCGATCGCGATCGGGGTCGGCATCGGCGCCAAGCTGTTCGCGCCCCGGCTGAACCGGATGCGCTCGCGGCTGCACGTCGCCTCACCGCTGGAGTACCTCAAGGACCGCTACAACCTCACCACCCAGCAGGCGCTGGCCTGGTCCGGGGTGCTGCTCAAGATCGTGGACGTGGGCGCCAAGTGGGCCGCGATCGCCACCCTGCTGTCGGTCTTCACCGGCATCACCATCACCCAGGGCATCGTGATCACCGGCGCGATCACCGCCGTCTACTGCACGGTCGGCGGCCTGTGGGCCGACGCGCTCACCGAACTCGGCCAGTTCGTCATCCAGTTGATCGCCGGCGTCGCGATGCTGGTGGCCACGCTGCGCCACATCGGCGGCATCAGCGGCATCTGGAACGTCTGGGACGAGCCCGCGCTGCGCCACCACGGCCACCCCACCGCCGGCCCGTACACGACCGTCTTCCTGCTGGCGTACCTGTTCATCAAGACCTTCGAGTACAACGGCGGGATGTGGAACCAGGCGCAGCGCTACATGGCGACGCCGTCGGCCCGTGAGGCGTCGCGCTCCGCCGCGCTGTCCTCGGCGCTGTGGTTCGTCTGGCCGCTGGTGCTCTTCTTCCCGATGTGGGTCGCGCCGCTGCTGGTGCACGCGAACAAGCCCGACGCGTCCGACTCCTACGCGCTGCTGAGCGAACGGCTGCTGCCGCACGGGCTGTTGGGCCTGGTGGTGGTCGGCTTCTTCTCGCACACCATGGCGATGTGCTCCTCGGACGCCAACGCGATCTCCGCGGTGATCACCCGGGACATCGCGCCCGCGGTCTCCCGGGGTGCGCGCGGCTGGACCACCCGGGTCGGCCTGTTCGCGGCGCGGATCACCACGCTGGTCTTCCTCGGGCTGTCCATGGCGGTGGCGACGCAGGTCAACTCGCCCACGTTCAAGGACATCATCACGGTGGTGATCAAGTGGGTGGCCGGGCTGGTCGGGCCGATCGCGATCCCGTTCATGCTCGGGCTGATGCGGCGCTTCCGCAGGTCGGGCCCGACCGCGGCGCTGACCAGCTGGGCGCTCGGCCTGCTCGCCTTCTACCTGCTCAACTACCCGGTGAACGACGCCGTGTCGGGCGGGGTGAACCTGGAGTACCAGATCGCCGGTCCGGTGGCGGTCTCACTGGTGCTGTTCATCGTGATCGGCTGGATCAAGCCGGAGGACACCCCCGAGCGGGACGCGATCATCGCGAAGGTGGACGCCGAGGGGGCGGCCGAGGCGGCCGGGGCGCCCGGTACGAAGGGCGCGGAAGGCGTCGAGGGTGCGGGCGGCACGGACGGCGCCGGCGACCCGCTGGGGCACCCGAAGCCCGCCACGGAGTGACGGGGTAGCGGCCGCCCGGAGACGGAGCGAGCCCCCTCGGCCAGGACGGCGGCCAGTCGAGAGGGCTCCTCTGCGGTGTGAGTGACGCTCGCGCGGTCGGTGTCAGCGCAGTTCGAACGCTCCGCCGTCCACGTCGGTGACGAAGGACGCCCACGCCTCGGGGGAAAAGGTGAGGACCGGACCCTGCGGGTCCTTCGAGTCGCGGACCACCACGGCCTCCACGGCGGGTGACTTGACCTCGACGCATGCGCCGTTGCCGGTCGAACGCGAGGACTTGGTCCAGGCGGGGGTGCTGCCCAGCTTGATAGCCATCTGTGCTCCGGTCTGTGCTGGTTGCGGTCGGCGCGGTATACGCCATTGACTGACGCATTCGACGCTACCGGCCAACATCAGGGCACGGAGAGGCCCTTCACCCGACTGGATGGCATATTCCCCTCAGGACTTCCGCATTGACCGGCCAGGGGCGTATGCTGCCCGCTTTCACCCGCCAACGGGGCTTTCCGGGGCGGAAGTTACGCGTAGCGCGCGGCCGCGTCGGTGATGAACGCCCGGGTCTGCTCGGCGCTCAGCGCCTGCGCGCGCAGGTGCTCGTACATCACGCTGTACGCCTGCACGTCGGTGTCCTTCTCCAGGTACAGGTCGCTGTTCACGCCCTCCAGGTACACCACGGTCGCGTCCGTGGTGTCGGTGAACTCCAGCACCGCGAACTGCCCGCTCAGACCCGGGTGCGCGCCCACGTCGAACGGCAGCACCTGCACGGTGACGTGCGGCAGGTGGCTCAACTCCACCAGCCTGGAGAGCTGTTCGCGCATGACCTGGTTGTCGCCGACCCGGCGGCACAGCGCGGCCTCGTCGACCACCGCCCACATCCGCAGCGGCGAGTCGGGGTCGGTGATCCGCTCCTGGCGGCGCATCCGCACGCTCACCCGCTTGTCGACCTGCTCGGTGGTGGCCTCCGGCAGGTTTCCCGCGATCATCGCGGCGGCGTACGCCGGCGTCTGCAACAGGCCCGGCACTACTTGGGGTTCGAAGACCCGCAGGCTCGCCGCCTCGGTCTCCAGCCCGATGTAGACGCTGTACGGGATGTCGCCGAAGGCGTGCCACCAGCCCTGCTGCCGGGACTCCTTGGCCATCTGCATCAGCGACTCGACGATCCGCACGTCCTCGACGCCGTAGACCCCGCACAGATCGCGTACGTCGCGCTGGCTGATGCTGCGGCGCCCGTTCTCCAGGCGGCTGATCTTCGACTGGGAGACCAGCAGCCGGGCCGCGACCTCCTCGGCCGTCATCCCCTTCTGCTCGCGGAGCTTGCGCAGCTCCGACCCCAACCGGCGTCGCCTGACGGTGGGGTTCACGTTCGCGACCACAGGGACTGCACCTCCACGCTGAACCGTACTGATGGTCAGCAGCCTGCCACTACCGGTCATCGCCGCGCTGGCGAATGGACGGACAACCTTGCAACCCCCGGTTGCCGGGGATTCGCTTGCCGGGGGAACCGGTCGCGGGGGAAGACGGCGGCGCGCGGGGCGGCGGCGGTCCGGACGATGTCCGGCACGTCGCCGCCCCGCGCGCCACAGCCGCTCCCGAACGCCCTTGGCCCCGGGCCGGATTCACGGTCGCGGTGCGTACTCCCGCCGAAAGGCCCGGAGAGCACCGCCACCGCCATGTGTACGGGTAGCAACCTGATGTGTACTGTGTGTCGCGTGAACGACATATGCTGTCGGCCTGCCGTCGGTCAGGTCACCGGGCTCCCGCCCGCGCCATCCCGCTGTGCCCCGCGGAGCGCTGCGCCTGGGCCGGCGGACGCTTCGGCTGCGCCGCCACCCCGTTCTGCACATCCATGACGGCGTGCGCCACGAGACCGCCCATCGGGTCGTACCTGATCAGGTCACGCAGGCGCGATCGTGATGACCGGCCCTCGTTGCCCGGGTACAGGTGCTTGCCGAGTCCCACGGCGTGGGCGAGCGCGGCGAGCGCCGCGGTCCGCGGGTCCGGCGGCACGCCGGTGCGGATCGCGCTGTCCAGCCGGGACCTGATCTCCCGGCTGACCGCGCTGTCGGTCGCCTGGTACCGCGTGGTCGGCAGCACCCCGCACATCTGACCCGGCACGGCGTGCACCATGCCGCACCGTTCCAGGTGTGCGAGATACGTCTGGCGCAACCCCAGCCGGGGCCCGCCGATCCAGTGGACGGCACGCACCGGGCTGCCGCGGCGTCGCAGCAGTTCGAGCGCGGAGTCCAGAGTCGGATCTCCTGTCGGCCGTGGGTGCACCACGGCTATACGATCCCCGTCAGGGGCTATCCGTCCGGCCAGGGCCAGCTCGACGAGCTGCGCCCCGGCGAGGCCGAGGTCGAGCGATTGCGGCTGCGCCGTGGTCCCGGTGGTCGGGTCCAGGGCGAGCAGCAACAGCTCTTCCGGAATTGTTCTGCGGCTCTTGCCCATCCATGCCTCCCCGCGTGGATGAATGACAGGGTGACGCCTCTCACACCGGCCTGTCGAGAGCGCCTTCGCCATATCGGCGGGAACCGGCTGGTATGTCGTTCTCGTCTACGGGGTGGATGGGGTGTCGCAGACGGCCTGCGCGCCTCTCGCGGGACACTTGCCAGTGTGGTCGAGGACCGGTAAAGGCGCCGTATCCGGCCGCTTTTGCCCGAGTGTGTGCATGAGTCATCACGATGTGTGGAGGAGGTCTGCGTGGCGGGCGACGCCCCCGGCAGGGAGCAGCAGCACGAGACGTCGGGGGAGCCGGGTATCCGCCCGGCCACAGATCCGAGGCTGGCGGTGTTCCGAGTGCCCATGGAGACGCCGGAGGCGCGGGCGACCGAGGGCGGTCCCGAGGAGCAGACGGCGGGCGACGCGGTGGACGCGCCGCCCTCGCACGCCCAGGACGACATCGAAGATCCCAGTTCAGAGCCCCGATCGCACCCGTCTGACGACGTTTCCGCGGAGCCGTCGGACGCCTCGTCCGCACGGTCCCGGGCGGGCGCGGTCGCTACGTCCGACGACGTAGCGACCGTGGACGCCGTGACCGATTCCGCGCCCCCCGCCGCACCTCCCGCGCCCCGTTCGGCGCAGGAGGAGAGCGGGAAAACGGAACCGAATCGTGACCAGACGGATGAGGCTGAGGAGGCCGCTGGGGCTGGTGGGGCCAGTGGGTCCGACGAGTCCGGGGCGGGTGGCGCCGAGGACGCGGGCGAGGACGCCGACGCGGAGGCGAACGAGGGCTCCGTCGGCTCCGACGGCGACTCCGACGCGGACTCCGCCGAGGACTCCGACGCGGACTCCGCCGAGGAGGAGGACGGTGCTCCGGTCGCCGCGGCGGAGGACGCCGAAGCCGCGGACGAGGCCGGGGCCGACGCTGATTCCGCCACCTTCACCTTCACCTTCAACGCCGCCGCCGCCTCCACCGCGAACACGGACTCCGCTGCCGACGCGGACGACAGCACCGCCACGGACGACGGCACCGCCACGGACGACGGCACCGCCACGGACGACGGCACCAATGCCGATGCCGATTCCGCTTCCCGTTCCGGTTCCGTCGCTGGAACGGGTGCAGAGGCTTCCCGGACGGCCGACGCCCGGGCGGGTGAAATCCCGTCCGCCGGCGCGGACATCAAGGACGGGCGCCCGGCCGACGCCCCAGCGCCCCCCTCCGCGCCCCCGGAGCGCCCTGGGCCGACGGTGAAGCCGCTCGTCTCCGACATCCCCGCGGAGTGGCCGGAAGAGCCGCAGAACGGCCGTCAGGCCCCTTCCAGCGGGTCCTCCGTGGCGTTCGGTGCTCCCGGCCGCCCGACGCGGGCCGAGACCGCGCCGCCGCGCCCGGCTCCGCTGCCCCCCGCGCAGCCCCCCGCCGCGCCCGCCAAGTCCGCTTCCGGACCCGCGGCGCCTTCCACTCCCCCCGCGCCCTCCGCCCCCGGCGGTGCCGACCGCTCCGCCGAGGAGGCCGCCGGCCCCGGGAGCACCCGCTCCATGCCGGTGCCGCCGCCCCCCGACAAGCAGCCGCTGAAGCTGCTCGCCGAGCTGACCAACACCCCGCCGCCGCCGGACACCGCGCTGCGCACCGTCGCACGCCGGTTCAAGATCTGGACGCCGCTGGTCGTGCTGCTCGCGATCGTCTTCGTCGTGGTCCAGGCGCTGCGCCCGCTGCCGTCTCCACACCTGTCGCTGACCGCGGCGCGGACGTACACCTTCGCCGGCACCCCGCTGCCGCAGACGATGCCGTGGCCGAACGAGGGCCAGGCGGTCGCCGAGGTCGAGGGGCTGGGCTCGCTCGGGGTGCACGGCACCCAGTCGCCCGTGCCGATCGCCAGCCTCACCAAGGTCATGACGGCGTACGTGATCCTGCACGACCACCCGCTCACCGGCAGCCAGGGCGGGCCGACGATCAAGGTCGACGCGCAGGCCGCGAAGGAGGCCGGGTCCGACGACCAGTCGACGGCGCCGGTCAAGGAGGGCCAGCGCTTCGACGAGCGGCGGATGCTCCAACTGCTGCTGGTCCCGTCGGGCAACAACATCGCCCGCCTGCTGGCGCGTTGGGACTCCGGCACGCAGGACGCCTTCGTCGCGAAGATGACCAAGGCGGCCGCGCAGCTCGGCATGACGCACACCACCTACACCGGCGCGAGCGGCATCGAGGAGACCACCGTCAGCACCGCGGTGGACCAACTCAAGCTCGCCCGCGAGGTGATGAAGAACGACGTGTTCCGCTCGGTGGTCGCCATGCCGAACGTGGACATCCCCGGCGTCGGCCGGATCTACAACAACAACAACGACCTGGTGAAGGTCGGCGTGGTCGGCATCAAGACCGGCTCCAGCACCCCGGCCGGCGGCGCGTTGATGTGGGCGGCGCACAAGACCGTCGACGGCAAGCAGCAGTTGGTGCTCGGCGTGGTGCTCCAGCAGCACGGCGGCACCACCGTGGACGACAGCCTCCAGACCGCGCTCGCCCGCAGCCAGGCGCTGATCGAGTCCGTGCAGGGCGGGCTCGGCTCGTCGACGATAGTGAAGAAGGGCACGGTCGTCGGCAAGGTCGACGACGGACTCGGCGGCAGCACCCCGGTCGTCACGGGCAAGGACCTCACGGCGATCGGCTGGGCCGGCATGAAGCAGGACCTCACGCTCGCGGCGGACGGCAGCGGCGTGCCGCACCACGCCGCGGCCGGCACGCAGGTGGGCACGCTCAGCTTCGGCAGCGGCTCGGCCCGTACGTCGGTGCCGGTGGTGTTGCAGAGCGACCTGGACGCGCCCGGCTTCGGGGCGAAGCTCACCCGGTTCTGAGCGTTCGTACGTCGTCCCCCGCTCGACCGCGTTCCTGCGGTCGGTCGGGGGACGACGTGTGTCAACGGCCTTGTCGCGAGCGGTGCGTGTCGGGCAGGCCAGGTGCGCGGGTCCGTCGCGCGGGTCCCTCGTACAGGTCCGTTGAGCGGTCAGGCGAGGGGTGAGAACCTGCGCAGGCGCAGGCTGTTGGCGACGACGAAGACCGAGGAGAAGGCCATCGCCGCACCCGCGATCATCGGGTCGAGCAGCCCGGCCGCGGCCAGCGGGATCGCCGCGAGGTTGTACGCGAACGCCCAGAAGAGGTTCACCTTGATGGTGCCGAGGGTGCGCCGCGCCAGCCGGATCGCGTCGGCCGCCACCAGCAAGTCGCCCCGTACGAGGGTGAGGTCGCCCGCCTCGATGGCCGCGTCCGTGCCGGTCCCCATCGCCAGCCCCAGGTCCGCCTGGGCGAGCGCGGCCGCGTCGTTGACGCCGTCGCCGACCATCGCCACCACCCGCCCCTGCTCCTGCAGCCGCCGGACGACGGCCACCTTGTCCTCGGGCAGGACCTCCGCGTGGACGTCCTCCCCGTCGATCCCCACCTGCGCGGCGACGGACCGGGCGACCTGCGTGTTGTCACCGGTGAGCAGGACCGGCCGCAGCCCGAGCGCCCGCAGCCGCCGTACCGCTTCCCGGCTGGTCGGCTTGACCGCGTCGGAGACCACGAGCACGGCCCTGGCCTGCCCGTCCCAGCCGACGGCGACCGCGGTGGCGCCGCGCTCCTCGGCGGCGGACTTGGCCGCGGCGAGCGCGGACGGCAGTTCCTGCGACCACTCGCGCAGCAGGCGCTCGCGGCCCACGAGCACCGCGTGCCCGTCGACGATGCCCTGCACGCCGAGCCCGGGCACGTTGGCGAAGTCCTCGGGCACCGGCAGGGTGCCGAGCCGCTCCGTCGCGCCGGCCGCGATCGCGCGGGCGATCGGGTGCTCGGAGGCGCCCTCCAGGGCGCCGGCCAGCCGCAGCACCGCGGCCTCGTCCTCGCCGTCCGCGAGGTGCACGGCGGTCAGCGTCATCGAACCGCTGGTGACCGTGCCGGTCTTGTCGAGCACCACGGTGTCCACGGCCCGGGTGGACTCCAGCACCTCGGGTCCCTTGATGAGGATGCCGAGTTGGGCGCCGCGCCCGGTGCCGACGAGCAGCGCGGTGGGCGTGGCCAGGCCGAGCGCGCACGGGCAGGCGATGATCAGGACGGCGACCGCCGCGGTGAACGCCGCCGTGGCGCCCTCGCCGAGCGCGAACCACACCACGAGCGTGCCGAGCGCCAGCGCGATCACCGCGGGCACGAACACCCCGGAGATCCGGTCGGCGAGCCGCTGGGCCGCCGCCTTCCCGTTCTGCGCGTCCTCCACCAGGCGGGCCATCCGGGCGAGTTGGGTGTCGGCGCCGACCTTCACGGCCTCGACCACGATCCGGCCGCCCGCGTTGACGGTAGCGCCGGTGACGGGCGAGCCGGGCCCGACCTCGACCGGCACCGACTCGCCGGTCAGCAGTGAGGCGTCGACCGCGGAGCCGCCCTCGCGGACCACCCCGTCGGTGGCGATCTTCTCGCCCGGGCGGACGACGAAGTGGTCGCCGACCGCCAACTCGCCGATGGGCACGCGTACTTCGACGCCGTCGCGGAGCACCGCCACCTCCTTCGCGCCGAGTTCGAGCAGGGCGCGCAGCGCGGCGCCGGCCCGGCGCTTGGCCCGGGCCTCGAAGTACCGCCCGGCGAGGATGAACGCGGTGACACCCGCGGCCGCTTCGAGGTAGATCTCGCTCGCACCGTCGCCACGGGAGATGGTGAACTCGAAGGGGTGGGTCATGCCGGGCATCCCCGCGTCGCCGAAGAACAGCGCCCACAGCGACCATCCGAAGGCCGCGAGGGTGCCGACCGACACCAGGGTGTCCATCGTCGCGGCGCCGTGCCGGGCGTTGGTGTACGCGGCGCGGTGGAAGGGCCAGCCGGCGTAGACCACCACGGGGGAGGCGAGGGTCAGCGCGAGCCACTGCCAGTTGGTGAACTGCAGCGCGGGCACCATGGACAGCAGGATCACCGGCAGGCCGAGGACGACCGCCGTGGTCAGGCGCTGGCGCAGCGTGGTGAGTTCGGGGTCGCCGGCGTCGGCGGGGCCGTTGCCTTCGGCCGCGGAGCCGGACGGTGCGCCCGGGTGCGCGGACGGCGCCGGGGCGGCCGGGGGAGCGGGCACCGCGGCGGTGTACCCGGTGGCCTCGACCGTCGCGATGAGGTCGCCCACCGCCACCTCGCCCGCGTACTCGACCCTGGCCTTCTCGGTCGCGTAGTTGACGCTCGCGGTGACCCCGTCCATCCGGTTGAGCTTCTTCTCGATCCGGGCGGCACAGGACGCGCAGGTCATGCCGCCGATCGCCAATTCGACCCGCTTTCCCGCGGGTTCGCTGTGCGTGTGTGCTGTGCTGGTCGCCACTGCTCACTCCCTGGTCGATCCGTGCGGCGTTCGATGTGCGCCCGGTGCGTGCGGCCCGCAGCCGTGCCCGCGGAGGCGGCCGGTCCGGTCGGGTCCGGCCCGGCCCGGTCAGGTCCGATCCGTCCGTACGTACGGTCCGTCCGGACGCGGTCCGCCGCGGGTGGGGCTGCTCGGTCAGGCCCGGCCGACGAGCTCGTAACCCGCCTCGTCCACGGCCGCGCGCACCGCCTCGTCGTCCAGCGGCTGCTCGGACGCGACGGTCAGCAGGCCGCTGCCGGCCACCGCGGTCGCGGAGGTGACCCCGGGGATCGCGCCGACCTCCTTGCTCACCGCGGACTCGCAGTGCCCGCAGGTCATACCGGACACCGAGTAGACGGCCTCGCTCATGCTGTGCTCCTCATCCACGGGTACGCGCGACGCGTACGGCTGGTGCGGCTGCGGTCGATGTCGCTGGGCCGCGCCGCGGCGAGCGGGCGAATCTCCCGCCCTCACTGATGGCAACCATATACCCCCTAGGGGTATTCCCAAGGGGTGGGTCGATCCCGATCGACCCCCGTTGCCCGCGGTGGCTTCCCGCCCGCCGCTCAGCCGTCGTCGTCGGCGAGCCGGTCGAGCAGCGTGGCGGCCAGCCGCAGCAGCGCCACCTCCGTGTCGTTCAGTTCCGCGGCCATCCGCCGGCGCAGCCACTCGTCGCGGTGGGCGACGTCGCGCGCCATGGCCTCGAAGCCGCTCGCGGTCAGCTCGACCAGGCGCTGCCGGCCGTCGCCCGCGTTGCGCGAGTGCGTCACGTAGCCGTCCTCGCGCAGAGCGGCCAGCGTGCGGGTCAGCGACTGCGGCTGCACGTGGAGTGCCGCGGCCATCGCGCCCGGCGTGCTCGGGCCGCCGCGGTACAGCTGCGCGAGGACGCCGAGCCGGGCACTGGGCAGCCCGTCCGGCAGCCGCTCGGCGCGCATCCGCCGGGCCAGCCGGTTCACCGAGCGGCGGACCACGGCGCTGTCGTCGGACGGCGGGGGAGGGAACGACATCGTGCTGTTTCCTAAGCTAGGCGTATGATTTTTCTACCCCGATACGGGCATGATCTGGCTATCTGAGCGGACGAGCGGTCGGCGTACGGCCGAAAGTCATACGCAAGGCTTATCAATCTGGAGCGCGTGACCGGGTACGGCCCGCCCGAGGAGACGTCATGGCGGGGACGAGGGGGGACGAAGGATGCTGATCCGGCTGCGCCTGCTGGACCCGGGACGGGTACGGCTGCGGATCGCCGTGCGCACCGTGCTCGCCGCCGTCGCGGCACTGCTGGTGTCGGGCGCGGTCGGCCGGGCCGCCGGCCTGCCCGGCGGCATGGTGGTGATCGCGACCGTCGTCGCGGTGATGGTGTCGCGCAGCCTGCACGCGACCAGCCTGCCGCACCGGCTGTCGGCCCTCGCGTACGTCCCCCTGGTCGGCGTCCTCGCCGCCTTCGTCGGGCGGCTGATGGCGCAGAACGCGTGGTTCGGCGCGGGCGTCTTCGTGGCCGCGGTCGGCGGGTCCCGCTACCTGATGCGGTTCGGCGGCAAGGTGCGGCGCTTCGGGCGGCTGGCGCTCACCCCGCTGATCGCCGTGCTGGTCACGCCGGTGCCACCGTCCGCCGCCAAGGCCACCGGGCCGCTGTGGGGTGCGGTGTGCGGGGTCATCGCGGTGGCCTGCGTGCTCGGGTCCCAGCAGCTGCTGCCGTCCCGCCCCACCCGCGAGGCGGCCGCGGCGGCGGGCGACTTCGTACGCGGCGCCGCCCGCCTGCGCGCCCTCGCGCCCGGCAGCGCCCGGCACGCCAAGGCCGCGCTGACCCTGCACCGCACCGCCCTCACCGTCGAGGACTGCCTCGACGCCGCCCGCCTCCCCGCCGGCGCCGACCGCACCCCGCTCGACACCCTCGCCGCGGCCGTCCTCACCGCCGAGGTCACCGCGGGGCAGCCGGCGGACGCCCCGGCCCCCGTCGTACGGCCCGGCCCCGGCGACGAGCCCGCGGGTGCGGGCGGTTCGGCCGGTTCGGCCGGCGACGGCTCCGCGCAGGCCGCGCCGGAGCAGCCGACCACCTCGGACCGGACCGCACCGGAGCGGGGCGTATCGGCGCAGGGCGTTCCCGCGCAGGGCGTACGTGCCCCGGTCGTACGGTCCCCGGTCGTACGGTCCCGGGTCGCCGGGACACCTGCCGCGGTGGGCGGCGCGGGGACGGGCGGACCCGGGGCGGACGGGCCGGGGGGAGGCGGCGCCCTGGACGACGCGCTCGCCGCTGTGCGGGCCGCCGCCGTGGCGGTACGCGGGGTGCGGGCGGTGCAGGGGCCGGCCGCCGAACCCCCGGCGCCCGCGGCGCGGCCGGGCGGCTGGCGGAACCCGCAGCCGCAGGCACGGCTGGCCGCGCAGCTCGCGGTGGCGATGGCGGCCGCGTTCGCCGTCGGCCACCTGGTGTTCCCGCGGCACTGGTCGTGGGTGATGATCACCGCGTTCGTGGTGTGCAGCGCGGCACGGGGGCGCGGCGACGTCGTGCACCGCAGCGGGTTGCGGGTGGCGGGCGCGTTCATCGGCGCGGTCACCGGGACCCTCGTGGCGCACCTGGTCGCGGGCGACGACGCCGCGGCGATCACCGTCATCTTCTGCTACCTGCTGGTCGGCCTGTGGCTGCGCGAAACCACCTACGCGGCCTGGGCGTTCTGCGTCACGAGCCTGCTGGCGGTGCTCTACGGCCTGAACGGCGAGCAGGGCGGCGCCCTCCTCGTGCAGCGCCCCGAGGGCATCCTGCTCGGGTCGGCCTGCGGGATCGCGGCCGCGTACTTCGTGCTGCCGCTGCCGACCGCCACGGTCCTGCGCGGCCGGGCCGCCCGCGCCCTGCGGGTGCTGGCCGACCTGCTGGTCGCGGCCCGCGCGCCGGAGCCGCGGCCCGCGGAGATCCGGCGGCTGGCCCGCCGCTTCGACCGCGCCACCCGTGAACTCGCGGTGGCCGCCGCACCCGCCCGCGCCCACCGCACCCTGATCCGGGGCACCCTCGGCCACCCCGCGTGGGGGTCGCGCCAGGCCGCGCCCGCGCCGCCGCACGCCGCCGACTGGGTGGACGCGCTGACCGCCTGCGCGCACGCCGGCCGTGCGCTCGCGCTCAGCGACGCGGCCGGACTCGCCGCGGCCCGACCCCAACTCGGCCTGGCCGCACGCAACCTCGGCCAGGTGCGCCGCCGCCTCGGCAACCGTCCGGACGCCGCACCCCCGCGGCCGGTCCGCACCGGACCGCCCGCCGTGATCCGCCTCGACACCGCGCTCGTCGAGCTCTACGACCGGTTGCCCGCGCCGCCGGCCCCCGCGCCGCCACCGCCGTCCTCGCAGGCGCCGGCGGCGACGGCCGGCTGACATCTCCGCCCGGGACCGCGGCGGTGTGCCGCCTGCCGAGAACCGCGCTCCTTCGAACTGCCGGGACCCGCGCTCGTTCGAACCCCGAGCCGGCCGCTGAGATCTTCCGCACTCCGCCCCGCACCCCCCACCGCGCCCGGGCCCGGCGGCCCTACCCTGGAGGCGACGGCGCGTATCCCGGCAGGGAACGCGACCCACCCACCCGCCAGGAGGCGACGCCGTGCTGCGCACCATGTTCAAGTCCAAGATCCACCGGGCCACCGTGACCCAGGCGGATCTGCACTACGTGGGTTCGGTGACCGTGGACGCCGAGCTGATGGACGCCGCGGACCTGCTGCCCGGCGAGCTCGTGCACATCGTGGACATCACCAACGGCGCCCGGCTGGAGACCTATGTGATCGAGGGCGAGCGCGGCTCAGGCGTCATCGGCATCAACGGAGCCGCCGCCCACCTGGTGCACCCCGGCGACCTGGTCATCCTGATCAGCTACGCCCAGGTCGAGGACGCCGAGGCCCGCGCGCTGCGGCCGGCCGTGGTCCACGTCGACGCCGGCAACCGGATCGTCAAGCTGGGCGACGACACCGCCGAGCCCGCTCCCGGCACCGATGCCCTGCGACCCCCGCACGCGGTCGTCCACGGCTGAACCCGTGGGCCGCGCGCCCCTTCAAGCGGCGGTGACCACCGAGGCGCCCCGCACCGGCCCGGCCACCGGACGTATCTCCACCCGAACACCGCGCGCCGCCGCCGTCCACTGGGCGCGCAGCCGCGCCAGTTCGGTCAACTCCTCGGCCGTCCAAGGCCGGTCGCCGTGCTCCTGCACATAAGCGCGCAGGGCCGCGTTCGCCTGATCGAGATCTCCCCCGTACATGTGATCCACCCTAGACCGGCCCACTGACAATCCCGAACCGATTGACCACCGCGCGTGCTCGGCCGGACCGGCCCCGGGTCGTTCACCAGGCTGTGACCTGGCACGAACGGCGGTTGTCGGAGTCTGCTGGCATGCTGAGTGTGAGGGAGGACACAGCGGCCGTATCGGCTGCATATCCCACGGAATCCGGCACCTGGCGCATTCCGCTCCGCCCTCCCGCGTTCCGCACGTCGCGCGCGCGTTCGGGCTCACGATCACGGAGGACCGCACCATGCTCACCAACGACTACGTGCCCGGCGCACCGAGCTGGCTCGACCTCGGCAGCCGCGACGTCGAGGGCGCGGCGGCGTTCTACCGCGCGCTGTTCGGCTGGGAGTTCCGCTCGGCGGGCCCCGACGCCGGCGGGTACGGCATGTTCCAGCTCGACGGGCAGACCGTCGCCGGCCTCGGCCCGATCACCGAGGAGGGGGTCAGCCCGGCCTGGACGCTGTACTTCGAGACGGCCGACGCCGACGCCACCACCAAGGACGTCGAGCAGGCCGGCGGCTCGGTCCGGTTCGCGCCGCTCGACATCGGGGACCAGGGCCGGATCGCCGGGTACACCGACCCGTCCGGCGCCCAGTTCGCCGTCTACCAGCCCGGCACCCTCAAGGGGCTGGACCGCACCGGCGTCGGCGCCCTGTGCTGGACCGAGCTGTACACGACGGACGCCGAGCAGGCCAAGCGCTTCTACGGCAGCCTCTTCGGCTGGGACACCGCGGACATGCCGCTGGCCGCCGACGCCGGGGTCTACACGGTGGTCTCCCGCGCCGGCGGCGGCCAGGCCGGCTCGCACGGCGGCATCATGCAACTCGCGCCCGAGCAACTGCCGGACGGGGTCTGCTACTGGCAGCCCTACGTCGGCGTCGCCGATGCCGACGGCGTGGTGACCACCGCCGCCTCGCACGGCGCGACCGTGCTGATGGCCACCACACAGGTGGGCGGCATCGGCCGGGTCGCGCTGCTCAGGGACCCCGAGGGGGCGTTCTTCGCCGTGCTCCAGCCGGACCCGCAGATGGCCTGACCCGCGGCCCCCTGCTGCCGTCAGCCGTCAGCCGTCAGCCGTCAGCCGTCAGCCGTCAGCCGTCAGTCGTCCGCCGTCCGCCTTCGCCGCCCGGCTCGTCGGCGTCGGGCGGCCAGGCGGACAGCCGGCGCGCGCTGGCGAACCGCAGCTCCCGGCCGGTCAGCGGATCGGTGAACTCCAGCGTCCGCGCCAGCAGTTGAAGCGGCCGTGCGTACGGGTCCGCGCCCTCCCCGGCCGCCGCCTCCGCCCACACCTCCGGGTAGATCGGGTCGTTCAACAACGGCAGCCCCAACGCCTGCATGTGCAGCCGCAACTGGTGGGTGCGGCCGGTCAGGGGCCGCAGAAGGTAGCGGCCGAGCCCGCCGCGCCGCGCCAGCAGCTCGACCACGCTCTCCGCGTTGTACGGCCCCGGCACCTCCCGCGCCGCCATCTGCCCGCGTTCCTTCACGATCCGGCTGCGCACCGTCGCCGGCAGCGCGACCGCCGGGTCGTAGGCCGCGACGGCCTCGTACTCCTTGCGTACCAGCCGGTCCCGGAAGAGCGTCTGGTACGCCCCGCGGTCCTCGGGACGTACGACGAACAGCACCACTCCCGCGGTCAACCGGTCCAGCCGGTGCGCGGGGGACAGCAGCGGCAGGTCCAGCTCGCGGCGGAGCCGGGCCAGCGCGGTCTCGGTGACATGGCGGCCGCGCGGGGTGGTGGCCAGGAAGTGCGGCTTGTCGGCGACCACGATCCGCTCGTCCCGGTGGAGCACCTCCACCGGGAACGGCACGGCCGGCTCCGGCGGGAAGTCGCGGTGGAACCAGACCCACGCCCCGGGTGCGTACGGCGTCAGCGCGCCCACCGGCCCGTCCGCGGTGACGAACCGCCCCGCGGCGAGCATCGCCTCGATCCGCTCCCGGCCGACCGCCGCGCCGTACCGCTCCAGCAGGTACCCGCCGATCGTCGTCCATGCCGCGCGCCCCGCCGCACCGTCGGCGTCGCTGTCGCCGTCGGCGGGGTCGGGCAGGCGCACGCGCACCGGATCGACGCCCTGGCGCTGCCCCAACGGGGCGGCAGGCGCCCCGCGCCCCGCTCTGCGCGCCATCGCGTGTCTCCCGGCTCTCCGGCCCCGAGCCGACCCGGTCCGTCCGACCCGGCCGCCGCGACCTGGTCTTTTCCAGGCCGCATACCGCCAGGTTACGACGTATGACGTACGACGTCGCCGGGCCGTCGCCGGGCCGCCGCCGGACTCAGTCCTCGCGGGCGTCCGCGATCTCCCGGAGCCGGTCCAGGTGGCCGCCCCTCTTCTCCCATGCCGCCAGGGCCGCCTCGATCTGGTCGTGCGTGGCGTCCGGCTTGCCCTTGACCACCACCACCATCTCGGTGTTGGGCGACAGCGGCACGACCGCGGTGTCCAGGGTGACGCCCTCGGCGAGCGCGCGGGAGATCCGTACCGGCAGCTCACCGCCGGCATCCGGCCGCGCGTGCCGGGTGTAGTAGCGGTTGCCGGGGGAGTCCGGCGGCAGCGGGTCGCCGCCGTCGAGGATGTGTTCGATCGAGCCCTGGCCCCACTCCAGAATGCGTTCGATGTCCCGCAGGGTCGCCGTGACGCTCTGGAACTCGTGCCCGCGCTCGATCGTCTGGATCACGGTCCGCTTCACGCCGATCGAGTCGCCGAGGCGCACCTGGCTGAGTCCCTTGCGCTTGCGCGCTGCCCGGATGACGCCGCCCAGCCGCAACCAATCTCCGTCCATGGCCCACATCATGCCGGACTGCACGCAACCACGCAGCCATCTTCCGAGCCTTCGACCTGCGGCCGATACGGCCGGAACTCGCCCATTGGTTGCGTGGAATGGCGGTGATGCGGCTCGGGAGAAGGCGATCGAATGACGCCATCGAGCTTGGAAAGCTCACATTTAAGATCTGTTGGACTTGCAAGCGCGGTGGTTGGCGGATACTTTCGAGACGTGAGACCGAACGGCGCGGCAATGAGGGCACTTCGCATTGCTCGGAAGATGAGCCTTCGCGAGACGCAGGTGCTGACGGGGCTGGACCGGGGCCATCTCTCCCGCCTGGAACGCGGCTTGGTCGGCGCGAGCGACGACACGATCCGGCGCTGCGCCCACGCTCTCGACGTCCCCGTCGCCGCCATCACCCACGACGACCGCTGACCGGCGTCACCTGACGCGAAGTCACCCGGCCTCGCGGTCACCGCAGTTGACGCCCTCCCCGCGACGCGGGCGGCGGCCGGTTCAGATCTCGTCGAGCCAGATCACTATCCCCGTCAGGTGGTTGAGAACGGCCGCCGTGCCCGCGCCGATCGCGGCGGTGCAGCGCTCGGCGGTGAACGAGGCGGCGTCGTAGGTCGAGGACATGCCGAGCCCCTCGCCGCGGAACGACGCCCCCGACCAGTCGACCGAGGTGACGTTCTGCGTCGGCTCGGCCAACTCCGCCCCCACCACCAGGAACTGCTGGGACAGGTGGTTCGCGGTGGCGGTCGCGAGGGGGTCGACCAGGCCGTCGCCCGCGCTGACGACGAGGTCCGGTCGTGCGGCGAGGGACCTGGTGATGGCGGGGAGCAGGTCGGAGGGGCCGTCGGCGACCACCGTCCTGAGGCTGACGTGCTCCTTCGCGGCCCAGTCCTTGACGGCGGTGACCAGCGACCTGGTCGGGCGGTCGTCCCCGGCGGTGAGCAGGACCACGCGGTAGCCCTTCGACGGGTGGACTCCGTTCCAGGAACCGGGCCGCGGGGTGATGGTCGCCTCCGGCGCGGGCGGGGCGGAAGGGTCGGCGAACCCCGCCTCCAGCGTGCCGACGGCGCTGGGTGCCGGGTGCGGCCGTGACCAGTCGTCGCCGGAACCGCATCCGGTGACCAGCGCGGCGGCCGCGGCCAGCAGGGCGGCGGCCCGGAGCGGGGGGCGCAAGGCGATCGTCCTCCGAGTGATGGCGGAATGGTGCGTCCCATCCTGCTGATTCCTTTGGCGCCGAATAGGCCCTGAGGCGCCGTTCGCGCGGTTGTTCTTTAATGATTCGGCAAAGGGATGGTCTTTGTTCATCCAAGGCGTGCACCGTGCACGGGCAACCCCGAAGGAGCCCCATGCCAGCACGTGCCCGCCGCACCGCCGTCGCGATCGCCGTAGCGGTGATCGCCTTCCTGAGTCTCGCCCCGCCCGCGTCGGCCCACGGGTTCACGTCGGTCGCCTACGTCCACGTCACCGAGGGCGAAGGCGACGGTGACAGCGACAGTGGCGGGCGCCGGCTGCGGACGACGCTGGAGCTGGAGTACGACCTCTACGTCATCTCCACCGCCGACTACGAGCACGACGACGCCCTCTTCCGGGCCGGGAACGCCGCGTTCGACGCCGGCGACACCAAGGCGCAGGCCGCCGCGCTCGACGCGCACGCCCGGTCGGCCGTCGGCTACGTCACCCGGCGCTTCTCCGTCACCGCCGGCGGCAGACCCTGCACGCCCGCCCGGGCCGGCGACTTCACGATGACCCGGCGGCAGGGCGTGCCGTACGCCGTGCTGCCGCTGGACTGGGACTGCTCCGGGCGGGCCGGCGAACCGGTGCTGCGCAGCGGGCTGTTCCCCGACACCGAGACGTATGTCACCGGCACCAAGACGATCGTCACCTACCACCTCGACGGCCGCTCGGGCAGCGCCGCGCTCGACGCCGCCCACCCGTCGGTCTCGCTCGCGCAGCCGTGGTACGACCAGTTCGGGGAGTTCTTCCGGCTGGGCGCCGAGCACCTGCTGACCGGGATCGACCACATCCTGTTCCTGCTGGCCCTCATCGCCGGGTCGCGGCGGCTGCGCGAGATCGTGCTCGCGGCCACCAGCTTCACCCTGGCCCACTCGGTGACCTTCATGCTCGCCGCCCTGGGCCTGGTCGACGTGCCGGCGCGGGTCGTGGAGCCGGTCATCGCGCTGTCGATCGCGGTGGTGGCCGGCTGGTACCTGTGGCGGCTGTGGCGGCGCGGGGACGAGGCGACCGAGCTGGAGACCTCCGGCGGCGGCCACTTCGCCCTGGACCGGGCCGGCTGGACCCGCCTCGCGGTCGTTTTCTGCTTCGGCCTCGTGCACGGCCTGGGCTTCGCCGGCGCGCTCGGCATCGACAAGGCGTTCTCGTGGACGCTGCTGTGGTCCCTGCTGGTGTTCAACGTCGGCATCGAGGCCGTCCAGTTGACGATCATCGCCGCCGTCTTCCCGCTGCTGGCCCTGCTGCGCCGCCGCGCGCCGGTGGCCGGCCGCTGGGCGACCGGTGCGATCTCCGCCGGTGTGACGGTTATGGGACTCATGTGGTTCATGCAACGGGTGTTCATGTTCTGAGGCATAGGTCTGTGGGAAGTTCAGCCGCTCCAAAGGTCGTATTCGCGAGCGGTTCACCCTCCCGCGACAGCTTGACGATCGCCAAGTTCTGGTTTTCTCTTAGTAAAGGGAACGAAAAAACCCATGAAATCGAGCAGTTCGACGCAGGCCCGCGGGCCCGCGCGGCGCCGCGTGGCCACCGGGGTCACCGCGGCGTTCCTGGGCATGACGATCGCCCTCGGCGGCGCCGCGGCCTCGCCCGCCGGCGCCGCGTCGCCCACCACGCTCAGCGGCGTCATCCTCGGAGTGGGCGCCAACGAGGCGCAGCGCACCGTCTCCTGGTACTCCTCCGCCGACACCGCGCAGCAGATCCAGGTCGCCCCGACCGCGGAGCTGACCGCCGGCGAGTTCCCGGCCGGCGCCGCCACCTTCGACGCCGCCGGCGGGGCGAACATCGCCTCCAGCGGCGGCTACAACCGCCACGCGACGATCACCGACCTCAAGGAGAACACCGCCTACTCCTACCGGGTCGGCTCCGCGGGCGACTGGTCCGCGACGTACGCGTTCACCACGCAGGACTTCGACGGCGACTACGACTTCCTGTTCTACGGCGACCCGCAGATCGGCTCCTCCGGCAACACCGCCAAGGACCAGGCCGGTTGGCAGGACACCCTGGACGTCTCCCTCGCGGCCAACCCGAAGGCCGAACTGCTGGTCTCCGGCGGCGACCAGGTGGAGAGCGCCAACACCGAGTCCCAGTGGAACGCCTTCCTCGCGCCCGACAAGCTGCGCCAGTACCCGTGGGCGGCCACCATCGGCAACCACGACGTCGGCGGCAAGGCGTACGAGCAGCACCTGTACACCCCGAACACCGACCGCACCGCCCCGTACTACTCCAACGGCAAGCCGGAGTCGGACAGTTCGGGCGGCGACTACTGGTACATCTACAAGGACGTGCTGTTCATCGACGTCAACAGCAACAGCTACACCACCTCCCAGGGCGGCGGCGGTGACGAGGCCCACGTCAAGTACGTGACCGACGTCATCAACCAGCACGGCTCCGAGGCCAAGTGGAAGGTGCTCGTCTTCCACCACTCGATCTACTCGCCGGCCTCGCACGCCAAGGACAGCGACAACAAGGTCCGCCGCGTGGACTTCCCGACCGCGGTGTCCAAGCTCGGCGTGGACCTGGTGCTCCAGGGCCACGACCACAGCTACGCCCGCAGCTACCTGATCAAGAACGGCGAGAAGGCGGACGCGGCCGAGCAGCCGGGCGCCTCCGACGTCTACCCCGGCCCCGGCGGCGTGCTCTACGTGACCGCCAACTCGGCCTCGGGCTCGAAGTACTACGACATCACCGCCCCGGACTCCAGCGGCACCAGCGGCGCGGGCAACGGCGCCGACCCGCTGAACCCGGGCAACTACTGGTACAGCTCCGTGCAGAACCAGGAGCACGTGCGCAGCTACGTCAAGGTGCAGGTCCGCAACGACAAGCTGGTCGTCGAGGACGTGCGCAGCGGCACCTGCGCGGCGCCCAACGCGGCCGTCGAGGGCGGCGACTGGTGCAAGAACACCACCGCCGGCCAGCCGGTCGGCTCGCTCGTCGACAAGGTGAGCGTGCACCCGTACCACGGCTCGGGCCAGGACCTGCAGGTCGACGTGCCCGCCGCCGCGCCGGGCGAGTTCGGCTGGACCATCGACGGCTACAACGGCCTGGTGGACCTCGGCACCGCCAAGGACCACGACGGTGACTACTTCGACGCGACCGGCCGGATCAACCCGATCGCCGTCTCCGACAGCCGCCGTTCGCTCGCGCCGTGGTCGATATCGGCGAGCGTGGGCGACTTCAAGGACGCCGGCAAGACGTTCTCCGGCGCCTACCTCGGCTGGACGCCGAAGGTGCTGGAGGGCGGCGCCGGCGCCAAGGCCAGCGGTTCGGTCGCCTCGGCCTACGACGACCACGGTCCCGGCCTGTCCGTCTCGCGCGGCCTCGGCTGGGCCGACCAGGGCCACCCCAAGGGCAAGGCCGAGCTGGGCGCCGACCTGGATCTGAAGATCCCGGGCAGCGCCGACAAGGGCTCCTACCGCGCCACCCTCACGATCACCGCGCTGAGCAGCTGACCGTACCCGTCCCACCCGGCGGGGCGGGCACCCAGCTGCCCGCCCCGCCGGTCTCACCCCACCGACCGCCCGAGGACCCGAGATGCACCCGCCCGTGACGCGCCGGACGACCTCCGCCGCCGCCCTCATCCGTACCGTCGCCCTGGTCCTGCTCACCCTCCTCGCGGTCGCCGGGCTGCCGGCCGGCTCCGCCCTGGCGGCGGACACCGACGCCACCTGGACGGTGCGCACCGGCTCGGGCAGCCACGGCGACGACCGGTCCAGCTACAGCTACACCGTCAACCCCGGCGGCCGGGTCGAGGACACCCTGGTCGTCGCCAACCGCGGCAAGGAGCCGCTCACCCTCGACCTCTACGCCGCCGACGGCTTCACCTCCGACGCCGGCCAACTCGACCTGCTCCCCCGGGCGAAGAAGTCGGTCGCCGTCGGCGCCTGGCTGCACACCGACCGGAAGAGCGTCGAGATCAAGCCCGGGAAGTCCGTGGACGTCCCCTTCACGGTGACCGTTCCGGACCGGGCCACGCCCGGCGACTACGTCGGGGGCGTCCTCACCGCCCTGACCCAGCCCGACGACGCCGCGGGCATCAATGTCGACCGTCGGCTCGGCATCCGGGTCAAGCTGCGGGTCAGCGGCGAACTCACCCCGGGCCTGGCGGTCGAGGACGTCCACGTCGGCTACTCCGGCCCGCTCACCCCTTTCGCGAAGGGCGACACGGTCGTCACCTACCGGGTCCACAACACCGGCAACGCCGTGCTGTCGGCGCGCCAGGCGGTCTCCGTCGCGGGCCCCTTCGGCCTGCTGCGGACCGAGGCGGGCAAGGTCGCCGCGATGCCGGACCTGCTCCCGGGGGAGAGCCGGAAGGTGACGGTGCCGGTGCACGGCGTCGAGCCCGGATTCCGGCTGTCGGCGCGCGTGACCCTCACCCCCGTGGCCGTCGACGCGTCGGGCTCCACCACCGAACTGGAGCCGGTCCGGGCGACCGGCGGCGGCTGGGCCGTCCCGTGGCTGCTGACCCTGCTGGTCGTGGCCCTCGCCGCAGGGATCGCCGCGGCGCTCGTCCTGGCCCGCCGCGCCCGCGCGCGGCGCGAGCTGCGCGAGGACACCCGGGTGCGGGACGCCGTCGAGCAGGCGCTGCGCGACCGCACGCCGTGATCCCCGCCCCGGTCCGCGACCTGCCAGGACCGTACGACCGGTCCGTAAAGCCGGTCCGTAAAGCCGGTCCGTACGACCGGTCCCTACGACTGGTCCGTCAGCACCCCGAGTTCGACGGTCAGGCCGTACTCGCGCAGCTGGGCGACCTGGGTGCCGGTCGCGTTGTCGCCGACGATCAGCAGGTCCAGGTCGCTGAGCGGGCAGACCGGGGCGAGGTCGGTCCTGCCGAGCTTGGTCGAGTCGGCGAGCAGGATGTGCTGCGTGGTGGCGCGCAGCATCCTGATCTTCATCTCGGCTTCCTGGATGTTGATGTTCGTGACGCCGGTGTCGGGGTGGATGCCGCTGCACGACAGGAACGCGGTGTCGGCGTGGATGTTCTCCAGGATGCGCCCGCCCATCGGGTCGACCAGGGACCGCTGCAGCGGGCGGAGCGTCCCCCCGGACAGCACCACGGTGAAGCGCGGGATGGCGGGTTCGAGCTGGTGGGCGACGCTGGTGCTGTTGGTGAACACCATCAGGTCGGTCAGATCCCGGCGCGCGACCAGCTCGCGGGCGAAGAAGGTCGTGGTGGTCCCGGCGTCGATGACGAGGGACTGGCCGCTGCCGACCCGCTGGGCCGCGGTCTTGGCGATGGCGGCCTTCTCCAACGCGGCCGAGCCCAGCGACTGTTCGTAGGAGGGCTCGTTCCGCGTGTCCAGCGGCGCGGCCCGGGCGCCGCCGCGGACCCGGCGGATCAGGCCGTGTTCCTCCAGCACGTCCAGGTCGCCCCGGACGGTGACCACCGAGACGCCGAACGCCTCGGCGAGGGCCGCGATCCGCACGAAGTCCTGCTCCTGGACCAGGGCGAGCATGCGCTCGCGGCGGACCTCGGCCGGCATCGGCTCATGGGTACTGGTCATGCCTGGCCCTTCCGGTCCGCGAGACCGGCGGGCAGCAGGTCGCGGTGTGCTTCGGTCATCTCGTCGCAGAGCTGTTCGATCGCGGCCAGCGAGAGCGTCGCCGCGGTGTTCGGGTCCAGCATCGCAGCGTGCCGCACATGACGCGGTTCGCCGTCCAGCACGGCGCGGACGGTCAGTTCCGCGACGTTGACGTACGCGCGGTTGAGCGCGGCCAGCTGCGCGGGATAGCGGTCGATCGGGGCGGCCGTGACGCCGCCGGCGTCGATGTCGGCGGGCACCTCGACGAAGCACTCGGCCGGCAGCGCGGGGATCAGGCCCTCGTTGGGCAGGGTCAGGTTCACCCGCCGGGCCTCGCCGGTGATCATCGCCCGCAGCACCTCGGAGGCGATCTCGGGTTCCAGCCAGCGCATCAGCATCGGCCGCCCCTGGGCCAGCCCCCGGCGGATCTCCTCGTAGGCGTGCAGGCTCCGGCTGAGCACCCCCAGGTACTCGCCGACGGGGATGCCCAGCCGGGCGATCTCGTCGTCATGGCGCATGAACCAGGGCACGTACTCGGCCGCGTGCTCGCTGGACTCGGTGGGGAAGTAGCCGAACCGGCGCCACATCTCCATCCGCACGTGCCGCCCCAGCTTCGGGTCGGCCCGCACCGCGGCCTCCAGCTCCGGGTACAGCGACCTGCCGTCGGCCTCGAAGCGCAGCACGAACGCCTGATGGGTCAGCCCCGCGGTGAGGAAGGTGAGGTCCTCGGCCTCCCGGCCGACCGCGTCGGCGAGGAACGCGTGGGTGTCGCGGACCGCGTGGCACAGGCCGACCACGCGGCTCATGCCGGTGACCTCGCGCACCGCCCACAGCGTCATCACCAGCGGGTCGGTGTAGCTGAGCAGCCACGCGTCGGGGCACTGCTCGGCCATGTCCCGGGCGAGCCCGACCATCACCGGGATGGTGCGCAGGCCGCGGAAGATGCCGCCGATGCCGATGGTGTCGGCGATGGTCTGGCGCAGCCCGTGCCGGGCCGGGATCTCGAAGTCGCGCAGCGCGGTGTCGTAGCCGCCGACGCCCAGCTGGCAGACCACGTAGTCGGCGCCGTACAGGGCGGCCCTGCGGTCGGTGTACGACTCGATCACCGCTCCGGCGCCGGCCTCCGCGTCCAGGCTCCGGGCCAGGGTGAGGGCGGTGGCCAGCCGGTCCGGGTCGATGTCGTGCAGCCGGATGCGCAGGCGGCCGGCCAGGGCGGGGACGAGGAACAGGTCGGACAGGATGCGCCGGGTCATCTTCACGTTGCCCGCGCCGGTCAGCACGATGTCGGCCATGCCCCCGTCCTCCTCCGGCAGTGTCGTTTCGGTCAGTGTCGTTCCGGTCGTCCTGATGGCGCACCCGGTGGTGCGGCCGGTGCTGAAGCCGGCGGTGCGTCTCGTGGTGCACCTGCGGGTGAATCCGTGGGTGGACCTCGGGGTGAAAGCGGCACTCAGCGTACGCCGAGCCGGGTGCCGGCCACATGATCCGCGCGCGGACCACGTGACCGGCGCCCCGGTCCCGATATGGGCGATGGGCGAGGTCAGCCGACGGTGATGCGGTCGATGTCGGGTGCCCAGTCATCCGGGTTGGCGAGGGTGACGGTGTTGGCGTTCCCCGCCTTCAGGTCGAGCGTCGCGGTGGCGGTGGCGGTGGTCTGCCAGTCGGCGGTCGGGGTGACGGACACGCTCACCGGGGTGCCGCCGTCGGCGCTGATCCGCAGGGTGCGGGCGACGGCGCTGGTGTAGGCGACGGTCACCTGGGTGGCGCCGCCGC
The DNA here is from genome assembly GCF_040702025.1 of Streptomyces sp. NPDC088194. Classification (NCBI taxonomy): domain Bacteria; kingdom Bacillati; phylum Actinomycetota; class Actinomycetes; order Kitasatosporales; family Streptomycetaceae; genus Streptomyces; species Streptomyces sp. NPDC088194. The sequence continues at coordinate 153,085 of NZ_JBFBIV010000002.1, forward strand.
TGCCGCCGGCCACGTTGTCGAAGGTGAGCGTCGCGCCGTTGCCCAGGTACCCGACCTTCTGCCCGCCCGAGCAGCCGGTGCAGTCGGCGACGGCCGCGCCGCCGGTCAGGGTGTTGGCGGACGCCTCGGCCTCGTAGGAGGTGGAACCGCCGTCCCCGCCGCCGCTGTTGCCGGAGCCCACGGCGATGGCGCCGAGCCCCAGCCAACCGTCGGCGTTCTGGGTGGCGTTGGCGAAGCGCAGGCTCTTGGCGGCGGCGTTCACCGCCGAGAGCGGGTTCACCACGTCCATCACCAACTGGTAGGAGCCCGACGCCACGGAGGAGGTGTCCACGCTGGTGTCGAAGTACTCCGGGTACCCGTAGGGCAGGTACGTCGGGTCGGTGCCGGCGTTCCAGTCCGGGAACGCCCGGATCTTCAGCGGCATCACCTTGGTCAGGTCCCAGGAGGTGTCCCAGGTCTTGACGACCTTCCCCGAGGAGTCCTTCAGGCCCAGGCGCACCGTCCAGGGGTGGTAGAAGGGCGCCACCCCGTCGTTGGAGATCTTCACGCCGATCTTCGCGGTGCCCGAGACGCTGCTGTCGTAGTACGCGTCCGGCACGGTCAGGTCGTAGCCCATCGCGCGGACCGCCGCCCCCACGTCGGGATCGGTGGGGCTGTAGCCGGTGCTGCCCTGGTCGAGTTTCCAGGTGGTGTGCTCCATCTCGATGCACGCCTTGATGTCGTCGTCGGAGCCGCTCGCGCCGCTGCCCCAGGTGCCGAAGACCGAGCCCTGGATCTCGGGCCGGACCTCACCGCCCATCGAGTCGGTGACCCACTTGTTCTCCACGCCCTCGTCGAGGGCGTACTGGAGCTGGGAGTAGTCGGCGCCGCCCATCGACTGGGGCAGGGTGACGCCCGCGAGCGGGTCGCCTTCGCGGTAGCAGAACGAGTCGTCGTGGTAGCCCACGTCGAGGTCGTTCGCCGCCCCGCCGCCGGACGTGGGGTAGCGGACCTCGATCTTGGTGGTGTGGAAGGCGTTGGCGAAGGCCCTGACGATCAGTGCCGCGTTCGCGTCGGTGGCCATGAAGTCCGGGTAGCCGCCGGTGCCGTTCTCCGGCCAGGTGTGCCACTCGCCCCAGTAGCCGATCAGGCCCATCTGGATGAAGCCGATCCGCGGGTCGCCGTCGTACTTCGCGCCGAACTGCCCGATGAACTGCTGCAGCGAGCTGAGCAGGAACGCGTTGTTGTAGTCGGGGCTCTGGGTGTTCCAGTACGTGTCGTCGTTGGTCGGCACCTTGCCGTTCCAGCAGGCGGGGATGCCGTTGGTCGGGTTCCCGCTGGGGTAGTCCAGATAGAACCGGATCGCGGCGGTGTTGCCGTACGACGCGGTCTCGTCGAGCATCTTCTCCACCGGGGACCAGTCCAGCGCGGTGCAGTCACTCGCGTCGGTCATCACCGCCGAGAGTGGGAAGTAGCTCCAGGTGATGCTGTGCGGGTAGCCGGTGTTCTGGTCGGTGCCCGCGTTGTAGTAGACCGCCAGGCCCTTGTCCGGGTTGTCCAGCGGTCCCGGCGCGTACGTCAGCGGGTGGTCGGTCAGGGACGGGTCCGGGGTGGCGGGCGGTGCGGGGCGGGCCGGGGCGCCGGCGGCGGCCGGCGCGGCCGGGGCCGCGGACGCGCTGTGCGTGCCGGCCATGGTCGCCGCCAGCAGCGCGAAGAGCGCCGCCAGCGCCATCGCAAGGCGCGTCCTGGCGTGCCCGGTTGGTCTCGTGCGTGGTTGCATCGTGTCGACCTCCGTTGGTCGATCGCAGTGAACGGTGCGCGTGGTGCCCTCCGGCCCGACCCCGGAAGAATCGCCCCCCTGAACCCCCCGGTCCCCGGCCCTTGCCCCCGGTCCCGGTCCCTGCCCCTCTTCCCCCCGGTCCCTGAACTCCCTGCGCCCCCAGGTCACATGGCGTCGGTCAGTCGCCCCGGCGCAGCGCGGCCGCGGTGAAGTCCACCTCCTGCGCACCGATCTCGAACCGGTAGCGGTCCAACTGGCGCACCTCGGGGCGGGACTTGAGGAAGTCGGCGAGCGCCGCGCGTTCGGTCGTGGCCAGCCACGCGGGCGGGTCGGAGGTGGCCCGGAAGTCGCAGACATGGGCGAGGTCCACCAGCAACCGCCGCTGCGCCGCCGTCAACAGGCTCTGCCGGTCGCGGAAGTAGGCGGCGTCCGGGTCGAGTTCGACCAGGCCCTTGAGCCAGAGCCGGTTCACCGAGGAGACCAGGGCGTTCTGCGCGGTGGCGTCGGAGGGGTCCTCGGTGGCGTAGTGGGACCAGAACGGGGCGACGTCGGGCCCGACCCGGATGCCGTCGCACACCCCCAGCGACGGCAGCACCGGCGCACCCGAGCCCAGGATGTAGACGTCCTCGCCGGCGGTCTGCCGGATCAGCCGCATCGCGTCGCGGTAGGCGCTCTCACGGCCCACCGTCGGGTCGTGGCGCCGCGCGGTGATGGCGGCGGCGTTGACGAAGTCGAGCTTGAGGTAGCGGAATCCCCAGCCGACCACGGTCTCGATCGTCTGCCGCAGGTGGTCGAGGGCCTCGGGCAGGGTGACGTCCAGGGCGTAGTACGGCCCGCCCCAGTTGTAGCCGGCCGGGACCGGGGTGCCGGCGTCGTCGGTGAGGAACAGGTGCGGCCGCTCCTTGACGATCCGCGCGTCCGGCCGGGCGATGAACGGCGCGATCCACAGGCCCGGGGTCAGTCCGGCGCCGGTGACCCGGGCGGTGAGGTCGGCCATGCCCGAGGGGAACTTGGCGTTCGGCTGCCAGTCGCCGACCATCCGCTCCCAGCCGTCGTCGATCTGGAAGACGTCGAACGGCAGCCCGGCCAGCCCGTCGAGGTTCGCGTGCAGGGTGCGCTCGTCGATGTCCTCGTAGTACGCGTACCAGCTGGACCACACGTTGCCCGCCCGCCGGCCGGCCCGCCCCAGGTGCTCGCCCAGCAGTTCGGCGTAGCGGGCGAAGACCTCCAACTCCGGTCCGTAGCCGCAGAACCAGGGCGCGCCCGCCTGCTCGTACCAGCCGGTGACGGTGTCGCGGTCCACGCTCAGCCGCGGCACGTCCAGGCCGAGCGCGCCCAGCAGCAGGACGTTGCCGTCGCCGGCGGTGAGCGCGGTCACCGCGGAGGAGTGGTGGCGCCCTTCCTCGTCCCAGACGGTGTCGTCGGCGGTGAGGCGGCGGATCGGGTTGGCGATGCGCAGCGGCGGCTCGTCCATGGCCCGCCAGCCCGACGGGCTCCAGGAGTTCCAGCCGTGCCGGTAGACCTGGGCGTCGGGCAGGCCGTGGAGCAGCGCCACCCGGCCCGGCGGCAGCAGCAGGCCCCCTTCCACGGTTTGCGGTGGGCCGCTGAGCTGCGCGGGGAGGTGCAGAGGACCGAGGTCCAGGAGGTGGGGCATGGTGTCCCTTCACTTCGGGGAGGGCCGGGGCGCCGTGGTCGGGACGGCGTCCCCGGCCCGGTCACGGGTGCGTCGTGGCAGCGGGGATCGGTGCCGGCGGGGGTGGTGCCGGCGGGGTGGTGCCGGCGGGGATCGGTGCCGGCGGGTCGGTCAGGGCTGGGCGAAGTACCCGTTCACGGCCTTCTGCGCCTTGGCCAGCGCGTCGGCGCCGTCGGACTGGCCGAGCCAGACCCGTTCCAGGTCGGTCTGGACCTCCTGGGTGACCTGGTCGGCGTGGTCGGTGATGGGGTAGGTGAAGGTGCCGCCGGGGGCGGTGGCCTCGTCCACGAAGACCTTGACGTCCTGGCCGGCGGCCTTGTGGGTGGCCAGCGCCTTGTCGCTGTCGGTCTTGAGCGCGGGGAAGACCACGCCCTTGGCGGCGATGATGTCCTGGCAGCCGGTCGAGCCGAGGAACTTCACCCACTGCCACGCCTGGTCGGGGTGCTTGGTGCCGGCGTAGATGGCGTCGGACAGGCCGTTGAGGAAGGTCTTGCGGCCCTTCGGGCCTACCGGCAGCGCCGCGAAGGCGAACTTCTGGGTGGCGGTCGGGCCCAGGTAGGTGTTGATGTTCCACGAACCGGTCATCGTCATCGCGGCCTTGCCGGCGTTCAGCACCGCGTCAGGGCCGAGGCTGGAGTTCTTGTCGTAGGCCGGCGCGTAGCCCTTCTTGGCCAGGCTCGCCTCCCAGTCGACGGTCTTGGCCAGCGCCGGGTCGTCGTAGTGGTACTTGGTGCCGAACGGGTTCTTGTCCAGGAAGGTGAAGCCGGCCGAGGCGGCGAGGTTGCCCCAGCTGCTCTGCCCGGTCGAGCCGTCGTCGTAGGCGAGTTCGATGCCGTACGTCTTGACGTGCTTCTTGTCGAACTTCGGGTCGAGCCCGTCGCGGCCGCTGGTGTCGACGGTCATCTTGGCGATGAACTGCTCGAAGGTGCCGCCGTCGTCGGGGTTCCAGGTCAGCTTGGCCAGGTCCGCGGCGGAGTAGCCGGCCTTGGCGGCCATGGTGGTGTTGTACGCGATGGCCTCGGTGTCCCAGTCCTTGGGCAGGCCGTACCGCTTGCCGTCCTTGACCCAGGCGTCGGCCAGCCCGCTCTGGTACTGCGACAGGTCGACGTGGTCGGCGGCGACCTGCTGGGAGATGTCCAGGATCTGGTTGTTCTTGACCAGGTTCGGGTAGTAGGCGACGTGGTCGGTGAACACGTCGGGGGCGTTGCCCGCGGTCATCTCGGTGGTCAGGTTGGTCCAGTACTGGCCCCACGCGGTCTGGGTGATCTTGATCTTGATGTCGGGGTTGGCCGCGGTGAAGGCGTCGGCGCAGGCCTGGTAGGCGGGCAGCTGGGCGCTGTCCCACAGCGCGTAGTCGAGGGTGACGGGGCCGCCGGCCTTCGAGGAGTCGCTGGAGCAGGCCGCCAGGGTGACGGGGAGTGCGGCGGCGAAGATGGCGACCGCGACGCGGACGTTGCGTCTCATGGGGGATCGTTCCTTCCTTGGGCCGGGGCGGTCCCGGCGGAGGGGCGCACGAGGGTGCGGGGAGAGGCGTGCGCCGCGAGGGTTCGGGGGCGGCGTCGCGGGCTACGGGCTGCCTGTCGCGGGTTCGCTGCGGGGGCGCTGCGGGATCGGTGCGGGATGGGTCCGGGATCGGTGCGGGATCGGTGCGGGATGTGCGCGGGCTACTTGATGCCGGTGAAGCCCATCGACTCCACCAGCCGCTTGCCGAAGAAGATCAGCAGCAGGGCGACGGGGACCACGGTGAGCACCGACGCGGCCATCAGCCCGGTCCAGTCCGGCGCGGTGTTCGGGGACTGCTGCAGGAAGATCCCGAGTCCGGCGGTCAGCACCCGGGTGCTGGGGTCGGGGCCCACCAGCAGCGGCCACAGGTAGTCCTTCCAGGCCCAGACGGCCGTGATCAGGCCGATGGTGAACAGCGGCCCGCGGCTCATGGGCACGATCACCTGCCAGAACTGGGTCCACTTGCCCGCGCCGTCGATCGTGGCCGCCTCCTCGATCTCGCGCGGGATGGACAGGAAGAACTGGCGCAGGAAGAACACCGCGAACGGCGTCATCAGCAGCGTGGGCGCGACCATGCCGGCGAACGAGCCGAGCCAGCCCAGGTTCTTCATCAGCGCGAAGTTCGGCAGCAGCGTGAAGATCGGCGGGACCATCAGCGACATCACGAACAGGGAGAAGAGCAGGTTCCGGCCCCGGAAGCGCAGCCGGGCGAGCGCGTAGCCGGCCATGGCGCAGCAGAACGTCTGGACGGTGGCGATCAGCGCGCAGTAGATCAGGGAGTTGCGCAGGTAGAGCAGGAAGTTCAGCTGGGCCCCCGACCCGCCGGCGGCCTGGTTCTGGGCCAGGCTGGTCAGTCCGATCACCCGCCTGAAGTTGATCAGCGTCGGGTGGTGCGGCCACAACCCGGAGTTGTCGGCGAGCAGTTGGTGGGCCGGGGTGAGAGCGGTGCGCAGCATCCAGTAGAACGGGAACACCGTGACCAGCAGGGCCAGGATCAGCACGGCCCAGGCGAGGGTACGTCCGGTGGGCAGGCGCGGGGAGAGGGAGCGGCGGGGCATCGTCGGGACTCCTAGGCCAGGTCCGAGCGCGATGCGCGCAGCAGCCGCATCTGCACCATGGTCAGCACGCCGAGGATGAGGACCAGCGTCATCGCGACCGCGCTGGCGTAGCCCATTTCGAAGTGTTTGAAGGCCAGTTCGTAGATGTAGTAGTAGATGACGCGGGTGGAGTTGACCGGGCCGCCGGGACTGGGCGTGATCGCGACCGTGTCGAAGATCTGGAACGAGCCGATCACCGACACGACCAGCACCAGCGCGAGGACCGGCCGGATCAGCGGCAGGGTGAGCCGGAAGAACATCCGGATCTCGCCGGCGCCGTCCAGCAGCGCGGCCTCGTAGATCGGGTCGGGGATCTGGAGCATGCCCGCGTACAGCAGGAGCGCGGTGTAGCCGGTGTAGGCCCAGGTGTTGGTGAGCGCGATGGTCGGCATCGACCATGTGGTCGAGGAGAACCAGCCGTGCGTGCCGACACCGACCGAGCTCAGCACGTGGTTGACCAGTCCGAGGTCGGCGTCGAACAGCCACAGGAAGAGCAGCCCCACGGTGACGTTCGGCACCAGCCAGGGCAGCAGCAGCATCACGCGGATGGCCACCGACCGGGTCAGCCGGAACATCAGCCCTGCCAGCACCACCGCCAGCACCGTCTGCGAGCCGACGTTGAGGACCACGTAGTAGGCGCTGACCTTCAGCGAGTTCCAGAACAGCGGATCGTGCAGCAGCGTCGAGTAGTTGGCCGCGCCCACGCCGTGCGGAGCGGAGAGCAGGTTGTAGTCGGTCGTGGAGAAGTACGCGCCGCGGATCGCCGGGTACACGTAGAACACCGCGAAGCCGAGCAGTACCGGCGCGAGGAACAGCAGCGCGACGGGTCCGTCCCCGCGGCGCCGGGGGCCGGGCCGCGGTCGGTGCCCCGTACGGTCCCGGGCTTCGGCTCGCGCCTCTCGCGCTGTTCCCGCCCGTTCGCGGGTCTGCGACGCACCACCGGCCACGGAGACTCCTTCAGTACGACTTTCCATAACTTTCTCTTCTCATCGCTTGGAGAGAAGTAACGACCTTCGGCCCGGCGTTGTCAAGGCTCTCGTCGGCAACGATCGCCGAAGTTCCGGTGCGGCGGCGGGGTTTGCCGGGATCGGGGCGAACGGTGGGGGAGCGGCGCCGCGGTCGCGGGGGCGGCGCCGGCCGGATCGGTTCTGGCAGGCGTTCGAGCTGGCACTTTGTCGGTGCGTCAGTGACCTTGGCGGTAACGGGAGTTGGCGGGTTCGGCGGACGAACTGCCGGCGGCGGGGTGGGCGCGTGCGCGCGGGCGGGCGTCGCCTTCCAAGGGCCCGGGGGCGGGTCCCGGCGGGGCGGTCTCGGGCCCGCATCGGAAGGCTTCGCCGACCCTTGACTTTCTAAAACTTTCCATCGATGCTCCCTGCGAGGTGTTTGCCCCGTCCCCGGAGGAGAGTCGAGCCGATGCCCGAACAGCGCGCCGCGGCCCTGGCCGGCGGCCGGCCCCACCCCGTCCCCGACGCACCGCCGCACGCCCGCGGCGCGCTGCTGCCGATCCAGCGCAAGCGCGCCATCCTGGCGATCCTGGCCGCCGATCGCGCGGTCGAGACCGCGCGCCTGGCCGCGCGCTTCGGCGTCTCGACCGTCACCATCCGGCGCGACCTCGGGCAACTCCACGAGGAGGGGCGGCTGGAACGGGTCCGCGGCGGGGGCCGGCCGCGCTGACCGTACGCCGCCCCCTCGCCGCCCCCTCTCCGCCGCCCCGCCGTCGCCCGCGCCACCGTCCGGCCGACGCCCGCGCCACCGACCACCGCTGCCCCGCCACCGCCCCGCCACCGCCCCACCACCGCGCTCGCGCACCCGTGAGGTGCCGTTTGACGTGCACGGAAAGCCCGTGCATGATTCCACTACTTGATTAGTGGAATGAGGGGTGCGGTGGCGATGTTCGCCTTCCGGATCGACCGGCAGAGCGGGGTCGCCAGCTACCTGCAGATCGTCCAGCAGGTCCAGCAGGCCCTGCGGTTGGGCCTTCTGGAGCCGGGCGACCGCCTGCCCACCGCCCGCGCGGTGGTCGAGGCGACCGCGCTGAACCCCAACACCGTGCTCAAGGCGTACCGCGCACTCGAGTCCCAGGGCCTGGTCGAAACCCGACGCAGGCACGGGACGTTCGTGGTGGGCACCCTCGGCTCCTCCGGCGCCGACTCACCCTGGCGGGCCGAACTCGCCGAGGTGGCCGCACGTGCCCATGCGGCCGGACTGGAACGCGACGACCTCGCCGCGCTGTTCGCCGCCGTACTCGACGATCTCCATCCACCGAAGGATTCCGGCCTTGTTCCCCACCAGCAGCGCTGACCCGGCGCTCACCGCGCGCGGCGTCACCAAGAGATATCGGCGCAGAGGCCCGGACGCGCTCGGCGGTTGCACCTTCAGCATCCCGGCCGGCGCCGTCTGCGCTCTCGTCGGACCCAACGGTGCGGGCAAGTCGACCCTGCTGGAGATCGCGGCCGGGTTCGAGCAGCCCGGCGCCGGCACCGTCGAGATCTTCGGGAAGCCGCCCAGGGCCGGCCATCCGCGGGTCTCCTACCTGGCCCAGGACCGGCCCCTGTTCCCCCGGCTCACCGCCGCGGACACCCTGCGCTTCGGCGCGCTCGCCAACAGCGCCAACTGGGACCGCGAGCTGGCCGAGCGGGTCGCCGACCTGGCGCGGTACGACCGCGACGAGCGGATACGGGACCTGTCCGGCGGCGCGCGCGCCCGGATCGCGCTGGCCGTCGCCCTCGGCAAGCGCGCCGACCTGCTGCTGCTGGACGAGCCGATGGCGGAGGTGGACGTGCTCTCCCGCCGTGAGCTGATGGGCCTGCTGCTGGCCCACGCCGCCGAGACGGGCAGCACCGTGGTGATGTCCTCGCACATCATCTCCGACCTCGCCGACACCTGCGACCACCTGCTGCTGCTCGACGGCGGCCGGGCCCGCCTCTGCGGCGACATCGACGACCTCACCGCGTCCCACGCGATGGTCACCTACTCCGGGGGCGCCGATCGGCTCGCCGGCCACACCGTCGTCGAGTCCCGCCCGGCCGGCCGCGGCACCAGCGCGCTGATCCGCCCGGGAGCCGCGATCCCCGCCGACTGGCAGGTCCGGCAGCCCACGCTGGAGGAACTGGTGCTGGCCCACCTCGCCGCCCCGGACGCCCCCGACCTCGTACTCGCCCAGCAGCCCCACCCCGAGGAGTCCGCCGCGTGAGCGCCGCCACCGACACCGTGACGTCGACCAAGTCCCGCCCCCGTGGGGAGCGGTGGCCGCTCACCCGGATCGTCTCGCGCCAGATGTGGCCCGTGGCCGCCCTGCTCCTGCTGGTCGCGCTGCGCATCGGCGCCTACCTGGTGTTCCACTACTTCGGCTGGTCCCACGCCGTGGACCTGCGCGCACGCATCGGCAAGCAGGAGTACGACTTCGGGCGGCACCCGGGCGACGCGCACGTCCGGACCGCCCAACTCCTCCAGGACGGCGCGCGCCTCGCCTTCCAGCCGGCCCTGTACGCCGCGGCGCTCACCGGTGTGGTCACCGGCCGCGAGTGGCAGTCCCGCCGGGTCGCTCTCACCCTCGCGCAGTCCGTCTCCGCGCGGCGCTGGTTCGCCGCCCGCTGGGCCGGGCTGGCGGCGGTGGTCCTGGTCCTGGTCCTGCCGCTGGTGGTGCTGTACCGGCACAGCACCGTGCACGCCGTCCACCTCGACCTGCTGACCCACGGAATCGACCGGCACACCGCCTACTTCACCATCGGCCCGGTCACCGTCGCCTACGTGCTGCTCGGCGTCGCCGCCGGCGCCCTGACCGGAACCGTGCTGCGCCGCACCGTGCCCGCGCTGATCGCCGCACCCGCGCTGACCTGGCTGCTGACCGCCCTGCTGGTGCGCTCGCGGGTGGCACTGCTGATCGACTTCCCGGCCTGGTCGCGGGTCAGCGGATGGCACGCCGGCGGTGTGCTCGGCCTGCAGTTCTACGACGTGCTCCCGCAGGACACCTTCCTCGTCGACTCCCTGAAGCCGGGCGACTACTGGCCCTACCAGATCGCCCAGAGCGCGGTCGTGCTCGCGGTGGCGGCCGTGCTGACCTGGGCCGCGCTGCGCGTCCTGCGCCGCCGTACCGCGGGGTCCTGACCGCGCGGCCGCCGGGCCCGGCCGTACGCACGCCGTCGAGTGCCCGGTCCGCCCGCCGCTCGGCGAAGCCGGTCACAGGGTCCGGCGGACTCCTGGCTGCCGCTCGATGTTCTTCAACTGGCTGGCGAGATCGCCCTGGATGGCAAGTGCGGTGCCGCGCCGCCCGATGGGCAGGATCGCACGTCCGCGGGTCTCCTCCAGGAGCAGGGCCCACGCCGCGTACATCGAGACCGCGGCGAGGATGAAGCCGAGGGCCGCCCCGGCATGGGCGGCGTCGACGTTGCCGGTGATGTCGGCCACCCCCGACACGGAGAACCTGGGCACGGCCACCACCAGCACCGCGGCGAGAGCCCGTTTGGACAACGCCGTCAGCATCACGAGGAGGACGAACACGGAGAACGTCACCAGGAAGATGCCGAGCACCTTCTGCGCCTGGGGGGGATGCACGAAGTACAGCAGGGTCTCCACCAGCCAGTTCGCCGCGAAACTCGTCATGGCCGTGGCGGCGGTCGCGTCACGGCAGAACACGGCGAGGACCCCGACGATGATCTGGAGGACGAAGGCGGGCAGCAGGACGAGCGCGACCGCGGCTTCGGCGTTCCTCGGAAGAAGGCCGGCCTGGTACGTGGACACGATGGTCGAGTCGATGGCGACGGTGAAGTACCCCAGCGGCAACGGCGTCGCCATCGGGCGCAGGTTGACCCGGATCATGGACCGGACATCGGGCGGGGGCGGGTCGCCGTCCGGGAAGGGCGGCTCGGGACCTTCCGTCACCGGCCCCGCTGTGGTGCTGTCCACGCCCTCATCCCTCGGTGCCGACCTTCGCCCTGCCCTCGCCCCGCGCTCCGCCCTGCCGTCGTCATGTCGTCGTCGTGCGCTCGGGGCCGTTCGCCCGAAGCGCGGACGGCCGTGCCGCACAGTGGTGTGCCGCGGCCACTCGTCCCTACGACTCGTCCATACAGCCGCATTCCGCAGCTTAATCCGTAAACCGCCGTCTTTCGGGCAACGCGCCCGGTCGTGGCGGTGCCTGCGAGCGAGCGGCGCGAGGAGTACGCCGGGGTCACCGCGTTCGGCGGACTCCGGCCCGCCGTTCGATGTCCGCGCCGACCGGTCGTCGGCCGGCCGCCGTCACCAGAACGGGCTGCTGGCGCCGGGCAGTTCGCCGTCGCGTGCCATCAGGTAGTAGCGGGCGAAGTCGAGGTAGTTGGCGGCGATCCGCCGGCGGGCCTCACGGGCGGTGGAGCGGTGGCGCAGGTGCGCGTGCAGCGGGTCCCACCAGATGCTGCGGCCGATCGCGAACCCGACGAACCCGGCGACGGGTGCCGCGACCTTCAGCCAGTGATCGAGCCGGTCGTGCGGTGCGTGCCGGCCGAGCACGATGCACTCGGCGCTGCGGCCGCCTCGGCGGGCGGCGGCCAGCACGGCCTCGGTGTCCTCGTGGCGTTCGAGCCCTTCGATCTTCCAGATCGCCGGCTGCACGCCGTGGTCCTGCAGGTACTCGATGACGGAGACCGTGAGGCCGGGGCGGACCTCGGCGTCGTACCGGTCGGTGTCCTCGCCCAGGGCCTGCCGGTCGGAGTCGCTCGCCGGGACGAGCAGTTCCAGGATCAGCGGCCGGCCGGCGTCCTCGGCCCAGGAGGAGACCTGGGCCAGGTCGGCGGCCTGCTGGGCGCGGCGGCCCGGGTCGAACCCCGGATTGTCGCGGACCAGGACCTTCGCATGGTCGGCGGGGAAGAACTCCGCGTGCCGCCGCCACTGGTCGCCGTAAGCGAACTCGAACCAGTCGCTCCCGCTGGCCTCGATCGGCACGGACAGGTTGATCGCGCCGCCCGAGCGGCCCGCGAGTTCGATGACCGCCGCGCCGTACTGCTCGTCGATGAGGATTCCGGGCTGCGGGCCGGCCGGGAGTTTGCCCGCGGCGTCCAGCAGGGCCTGGTAGATGAGGAGCTTGTCGGCGCTGATCCGGGCCGCCTGAGCCGGTTCGGGGGGCCCGCTGAGCTGGTAGAGGTCCCGTTCCAGGCTGTTCCTGTGATCCGCCGCGAGGATGAGCAGCGCCTTCCCGTCGGGCGTGGCCGCTGCCGATTTCTCCGGCTCGGCGAGAGGAACGTCGGACATGATGACCTCTTCTCGGCTTATCGGCTTCTCGGCTTCTCGGCGGAAATGTCCACAGGTCGGCGGAAATGATCACAGGAATCCAGCTTGCGGCCGGCGGCCGGGCCTGTCCAACGCTGGCCGGCGTCCATGAGCACCGGGAACGGCCGGAACGCCCTTCCGGGTGCGGAACAGGCGGGGCGCGCGGGCTGTCCGCATGAGGTTGCCGCGCGGGTGTGCTTTGCTGGCCGGGCGGGCCGCGTGCCACCCGGGGAACGGGGTGGGCCGCGTGATGGCGGCGCCCTCGGGACCTGTGGGATTCCGGTCTGAAAGCGACCACACCGATGCCGGCTACCTCCAAGACGTCGAACAGGCTGCACCAGCTCGGGGCCGCGCTGACCGTCCGCAACTTCCGACGCTACGTGAGCGGCCAGTCACTGTCGCTGATCGGTACCTGGGTCGAGACGGTGGCCCAGGGCCTGCTGGTCCTGCACCTGACGCACTCCGGGGCGCTGCTCGGATTGACCACGGCCACCCGTTACGCCCCGGTGCTGCTGCTGTCGCCCTATGCCGGGCTGCTGGTGGACCGGTTCTCCAAGCGGCGGGTGCTGCTGGTCACGCAGTTCGGGCTCGGTGCGGTCTCCCTGCTGCTCGGCGTGGCCGTCCTCACCGACCGGGTCGCGCTGTGGCAGGTGTTCGTGCTCGGCGTCGCCTTCGGCACCTTCAGCGCCCTCGACAACCCGGCCCGGCAGGCGTTCGTCTCCGAGGTCGTGGGCCCCGCCCTGGTCCGCAACGCCGTCACCCTCAACTCCACCCTCGTCAACGTGGCCCGGGTGATCGGTCCGACGATCGCCGCGCTGCTGGTCGGCTCGGCCGGGATCGGCTGGTGCTTCGTCATCAACGCCGCCAGCTTCCTCGCGGTGATCGCGTCGCTCCTCGCCCTGGACACCGGGAAGTTGCACCCGGCGGTGCCCGTTCCGCGGGGGCGCGGGCAGTTGCGGGCCGGGTGGCGCTACGCGGCAGGGGTGCCGGACATCATCCGGCCGGTGGTCATGATGGCGCTTGTCGGGACGTTCGCCTTCGAGTTCGAGGTCAGCTTCCCGTTGCTGGCGCACGACACCTTCGGCGCCGGCGACGACGCCTACGGGTGGCTGCTCGGCTCGTTCGGCCTCGGCGCCGTGGCCGGCGGGATCTACGCCCTGGGCCAGGAGCGGACCGGCGTGCCGCGCCTGCGGCGGATCGCGATCGGCTACGCCACGGCGATGGGGCTGCTCGCCGTCGCCCCGACGCTGGCCGCGGCGTTCGGTGCCTGCTTCCTGGTGGGCGTGGCCACCATCTTCTTCCTGTCCACCGGCAACGCCACCGTCCAACTCGCCTCCAACTCCCGTTACCGGGGGCGGGTGATGGCCCTGTGGTCGATCGCGCTCGTCGGCAGTACCCCGATCGGCGCCCCGATCATCGGCGCCGTCTCCCAGGGGCTCGACCCGCGCGTCGGCGTCGGCCTCGGCGCGCTCTCCTGCCTGGCCGCGGCAGCCGTCGGCCGCACCCCGCGGGCCCAGCGGCCGCCACGGGGCGCCGCGGCGACGATGACGGCTCCCGCACCAACCCGGCGGCCCTGGCGCAGGTGACGGCGCGGTGACGCGTCGGTGATCCGATCGTCCCAGGCTCTTCGTAGTGCCCCGGTACTCCGCTGCCGGGGGACGGTACACGCGACGAGAGGGGAAACCGTGTTCGCCCACCACTCCGCGTCCTCCCGGTCGTCCTGCCGGTATGCGGAACGCATTCCGTCGGATCGATCCGGACACTTCGGCCACTTCAGCCTCTTCGGCTCCTCCGGCCGATTCCGGCGCCCCCTCGTTTCGCGCTGGATCTACGACGCGATCCTGCTGTCCGCCGTCGTGCTGGCGGCAACCCAGCACGTGCTGGCCCGAGGAGCGGTCGTGGCCGCCTTCCTGGTCCTACGCGTCGCCGCCCGCCTGTTCCTCCGTGGCCGGCGCCCGCTGGCCGCGCCCGGCCGCCCAGGCGCGGAGCCGCGTCGATGAGGGCCGGACGTGGGTCCGAACCCACCCCGTCAACCCACCCGTGGACCGTCCACCGCCTGAACCGCCTGAACCGCCTGAACCGCCTGAACCGCCTGAACTGCTTGAACTGCCTGAACTGCCTGAAAGGACTTCCGTCATGACCCAGACCACCCGGCGCAGCACGCCGCAGCCCATCCGTGACGGTCAGGGCGCCACCGACCCCGGCCCCCGCAACACCCTGGTGGACCTGCAGAACCCGGACGTCCTGGTCCCCCCGGAAACCGACGCCGGCACCATGCCCAGCCTGAAGTACCCCTTCGGCCAAGCCCACATGCGCCTGGACGCCGGCGGGTGGGCCCGCGAGGTCACCCAACGCGAACTGCCCATCGCCACCACCCTCGCTGGCGTCAACATGCGCCTCAAGCCCGGCGGCATCAGGGAACTGCACTGGCACCTGCAATCCGAATGGGCCTACGTCCTGGAAGGCAGCTGCCGCATCAGCGCCGTCGACCAGGAAGGCCACGCCTTCCTCGAAGACGTCTCCGCCGGCGAACTGTGGTTCTTCCCCCAGGGCATCCCGCACCACATCCAAGCCCTCGACGACGGCGTTGAGTTCCTCCTCGTCTTCAACGACGGGCAGTTCTCCGAGAACAACACCTTCCAGGTCACCGACTGGTTCAACCACACCCCCCGCTCCGTCCTCGCCAAGAACTTCGGCGTCGCCGAAGAGGACTTCGACGCCATCCCCACCTCCGAGCTCTACATGTTCAACGGCGCCGTCCCGCCCCCGCTGGAATCCGACCGCATCATCAGCCCCACCGGCGACGTCCCCCGCAGCTTCAAGCACAACCTCGACGCCCAGACCCCCACCCGCACCAGTGGCGGCACCGTCCGCGTCGTCGACTCCACCAACTTCGCCGCCTCCACCACCACAGCCGCCGCACTCGTCGAGATCGACCCCGGCGCCATCCGCGAACTGCACTGGCACCCCAACAACGACGAATGGCAGTACTACATCTCCGGCCAGGGCCGCATGGGCGTCTTCGCCAACTCCGGCCACAACCGCACCTACGACTTCCAGTCCGGCGACGTCGGCTACGTCCCCTTCGCCATGGGCCACTACATCGAGAACACCGGCGACACCCCCCTGAAGATGCTCGAGATGTTCCGCGCACCCCGCTTCGAGGACATCAGCCTCGTCCAGTGGATGGCGCTGACCCCCCGCGAACTCGTCCAGCACCACCTCAAAGTCGGCGACAACGTCATGAACTCCCTCCGCCGCGAGAAGCAGCCCATCTTCCGCCCCTGAACGCACCCCGCACACCCCCCGCCCGGCGACCGGACCCACCACCCGGTCGCCGGGCCACCCCCGTGTCGGAACCCTCGAACCCCTGGCTGCCCGAACGGCCCAGCACAGCAAGGTGGTTGTCACCTCAGCCGGAGCGCGAGCGTGCCGACTCCGGCGAGCAGGAACGTGCCGGTGGCCGTCACCGCCACGCAGCGCGCTTTGAGCCGCAGGTAGCGTTCCGTGTACTCGGCCCGGAGTTCGGCGGCGCGTTCGCAGATCCGCTGGAACATCGCGTGCGCGGCGGCGGTGCGCTCGACGACGTAGACCCGCTCGACCTCCTCGCGCTGGGCGGTGGTGAGCCAGGGCAACTGGTCGGTGAAGGAGCGGGCCTGGCTGCGGGCCCGCTCCACCTCCGCGTGGCCCATGAGGTATCCCTCGATCCGCCACAGCCCGTGGTCGTCGTTCTTGTCCGGCTGCATGGGCGTGCCTTCGGTGGTCGGCGCGGGTTATCCGCGGCTGTCGCCGGAGGCGGCGGCTGTCGACGTGTGGGGGCGGTTGGCCTCGTCGTCGGCGGCAGCGATCTCCGGGTGGTGCAGGTCGAACGCGGGGGACTCGGAGCGAATCCGGGGCAGGGTGAGGAAGTTGTGCCGCGGCGGCGGGCAGGAGGTCGCCCACTCCATGGAACGGCCGTATCCCCAGGGGTCGTCGACCTCGACCTTCCTGCCGTACTTCGCGGTCTTCCAGATGTTGTAGAGGAAGGGCAGCATCGACAGGCCGAGCAGGAACGAGCTGATCGTGGAGACCGTGTTCAGCGTGGTGAAGCCGTCGGCCGCGAGGTAGTCCGGGTAGCGGCGCGGCATTCCGATGACGCCCAGCCAGTGCTGGACGAGGAAGGTCCCGTGGAAGCCGACGAACAACGTCCAGAAGGTGATCTTCCCGAGCCGCTCGTCGAGCATCTTGCCGGTCATCTTCGGCCACCAGAAGTGGAATCCGGCGAACATCGCGAACACCACGGTGCCGAAGACCACGTAGTGGAAGTGCGCGACCACGAAGTACGAGTCCGAGACGTGGAAGTCGAGCGGCGGCGCCGCCAGGATGACACCGGTCAGCCCGCCGAAGAGAAACGTGATCAGGAAGCCGATGGACCACAGCATCGGCGTCTCGAAACTCAGCGAGCCCTTCCACATGGTGCCGACCCAGTTGAAGAACTTCACCCCGGTCGGTACCGCGATCAGGAAGGTCATGAACGAGAAGAAGGGCAGCAACACGGCCCCGGTGACGTACATGTGGTGCGCCCACACCGTCACCGAAAGGCCGGCGATCGAGATCGTCGCGGCGACCAGCCCGATGTAGCCGAACATCGGCTTGCGGGCGAACACCGGGATGATCTCGGAGACGATCCCGAAGAACGGCAACGCGATGATGTACACCTCGGGATGGCCGAAGAACCAGAACAGGTGCTGCCACAGGATCGCGCCGCCGTTGGCCGCGTCGAAGACGTGCGCCCCGAACTTCCGGTCGGCCTCCAGGCACAGCAGCGCGGCGGCCAGCACCGGGAAGGCGAGCAGCACGAGCACCGCGGTCAGCAGCACGTTCCAGCAGAAGATCGGCATCCGGAACATCGTCATGCCGGGGGCGCGCATGCAGATGATCGTGGTGATGAAGTTGACCGCACCCACGATCGTGCCGAATCCGGACAGCGCCAGACCCATGATCCACATGTCGGCACCGATACCGGGCGAGTTCACCGCGTTGGAAAGCGGCGAGTACGCGAACCAGCCGAAGTCGGCCGCGCCCTGCGGGGTGAGGAATCCACCCACCGCGATCAGCGAGCCGAAGAGATAGAGCCAGTAGGCGAGCATGTTCAGCCGCGGGAAAGCGACATCGGGCGCGCCGATCTGCAGCGGCATGATCCAGTTGGTGAAGCCCGCGAACAGCGGCGTCGCGAACATCAGCAGCATCACGGTGCCGTGCATCGTGAACGCCTGGTTGTACTGCTCGTTGGACAGGAACTGGTTCCCCGGACGCGCCAACTCCGCCCGCATCAGCAGCGCCATGACGCCGCCGATCAGGAAGAACGCGAACGACGTCACCAGATACAGACTGCCGATCGTCTTGTGGTCGGTGGTGCTCAGCCACGACACCACCGCGGAACCGGCCCGTTTGGGGCGGACGGGTACTTCGTCCTCGTACGAGTCGTCCTGCTCTGCCACATCCGCGGCAGCCCGATCGGTCACCTCAACGCTCCTTCGCCTGGGCCGAAATGGCCACGGGGATCAGGATGGCGACTACCGGTCGGAAGCGCCGCTGGGCCCGCCGGGGCTTCGCCCGAACGGCCCAACGCGCGTCGAGAATCGCGGAAGAGCCTTGCGTCACAGGGCTGTTGCCACGCGACGCCAGCTCCCGCTGCCGGCCGGGGAAGCGGAAGCTCCGGCCGCACGGGGCGGCGACCGGAGCTTCGATCGTCGGCGCAGTCGGGGACTTGGGCCCTGCCGCGGCTGGTCAGGACCGCGCATCACCTCACACGGTGGGTTGCCGGGTTGCCGGGTTGCCGGGTTGCCGGGCTGCCGGTTGCCGGTTACGGCTGCGGGCTGCGGGCTGCCCTGGACGTGGGGCCGGGCCGTCCGTCGAGCTCGCTCCCCGCACCCTGAGCGGCTACTTCCCCTGCCCGTCCGGCAGATCATCGAGCCGGGATCGGGCCCCACCGCCAACTCGGGCGGAAATCCTGGCCGGATGACGGCTCACGCGGGCCCGGCACCGTCGGCCGAGCGGACCTGAGCGATGCGTCGCCCGTGGTCGCCCCGTCGTCAGCTCAGCCGAAGGACCTCGAACGCCGACGCGTAGGTCACACCCAGCCGGCTCCCGGCCGTCCGCCCGGACGACTCCAGGAACCCCTCGGCGTCGGCCATGTCCCCGCCCAACCCGGCAAGGTAGGCCCGGTGCGCCTTGAGTGAGGCGACACCGCTCGCGAAGTGGCCGGTGGTGTCGACCGCGTGCGCTGCCTCCGGCGAGCCCGCCGCGAGGACCATGCGAACGCCGTTCCAGGACGGATGGCCCCTCGTCGGCGAGTTCCCGGAACACCCAGCCGTTGCCCGCGTCCCTGACACCGTCGAGCACCGCCCGGCCGACGGCGATGTGGTCGGCCTGGTTGGGAAACGACCCCCCGTAGGTGTCTCGGAAGTTCGTGGTGACCACGACCTCGGGCCGATGCCGGCGCACGCAGCGGGCGATGTCGCGGCGCAGCGGCAGCCCGTACTCGACCACGCCGTCCGGGTGGCCGAGGAACTCCACCACGTCGACGCCCACCAGCGCCGCGGACGCGATCTGCTCGGCCTCCCGAAGGGGGCCGCACTCGGCAGGGTCGAGGGAGGCGATGCCGGCCTCGCCGCTGGTGACCATCACGTAGACGACGGTCTTGCCCTGCGCCGTCCAGCGGGCCACGGCCGAGGCCGCGCCGTACTCCATGTCGTCCGGGTGGGCGACGATCGCCAGGGCGGTGTGCCAGTCCTCGTCGAGAGGTTGGTAGCGCGTCGGCGCCTGCTCAGTCATCTGTTTCCTTCCTGTCGAGGTCCGGCTGGTCAGCGCAGGGCGCCGTCGTGGATTTCGGTGACGAAGCCTCCGGGGAAGCGGACTACGGCGCTGTGTCCGCCCCGACCGGTGTACGGGCCCCACAGGACGGTGGCGCCGTGGGCCCGGGCCTTGGCCAGGGTGGCGGTCAGGTCCGGCACGTCGATGCCGCTGACCTCGTCCCCGAAGGGGTGGTTGAAGTAGCCGTCCTTGGTCGACATGACGACCGTGTCGCCGTACGCCGAGGTGATGGCGATGCGGTGGTAGGTGGTGCCCGGCGCGCCGATCTGGGCGCCGTCGGCGTGCGGGTCGTCCAGGACGACGCGGCCCTTGGTGAAGGCCAGGTACGACTTGAGGAAGGCGGGGAGTGTGTCCCGGGGAACGTAGACCCGGTTGTCGGGCACCGTCGTCAGAGCCGGGAAGGGGCCGGGCGACAGCGTGGTCTCGTGCCAGAGCTGCGTGTCGATGCCGCCGGGGAACTGGATGACGCTGTCGTGGCCGATCGGGTCGGCGAAGGTCGCGACCAGGGAACCGGCTCCGGCCGCCTGGGCCTGCCGGGTTGCCGCGGCGGTGTCGGTGACGCCCCACCCGGTGCGTTCCTGGCCGAAGGGGTAGGGCACGGGGGTGGTGAAGTCGAACACCGACAGCAGGGCCACGGGCGAGAAGACCTGGGTGGCCAGGGCGGAGCTCGGTGTGGGGGTGAGCTGCGTGGTGAACGGTTTGACGTAGCTGCCGCCGAACGTCCCCACCCAGCTCCTGGCGAAGGCCTCCAGTCGTCCCGGCTGCACGTAGACGTGGACGGCGCTGTACTGCGGGCCCAGCGCCATGGCCTTGGCCCGAGCGGCGACCCCCGAGGCCGCCGAGGCCGCACGGGCCGGGGTGTGGGCGAAGGCCGCGGTCGCCCCCGGGGCGCCCAGCACCCCCCGCGAGGACCGCCGTGGCTGCCGCGCCCACCGAGATGGTCCTGCCGTACCTGCCGTATGACCTGAGACTCATGTCCGACCTTCCTGGTGGGGGGAAACCCCGGCAGCGCGGACCGGCGGCAGCCGCCGGGGCACCCGAGAGGGTGGCTGATCGTGCTTGCCCTCGGGTCGCCGCGCCTCCCGCGCCGGTGCGCGTCGGGAGCGTGTCGGCCGGTGTGCGGGCGGGCGGCGGTCTGTGGGCCCTACGCCTGGTAGGCGGCGGAGATCTGGCCGACCAGGACGGCGAACGGCATGTCGAGGGCGGCATAGAGGGCGCCGGACTCGGGGGCGGCGTTGTCGGCCAGGGCTTCGACCATGAGAGTGGCGTAGTCGCTGACCATGACGCCCGCCTGCTGCATCCGCAGCAGTCCGGCCTCCCGCTTGGTCCGGCTGAAGGTGCCGGAGGCGTCCACGGTGACGTACGCGTCGTACCCGGCGGCCGTCGCGGAGATCGCGGGCAGTGCCGCGCACACCTCCAGCGACACTCCGGCGATGATCAACTTCTGCCGGCCGGTGGCCTCGACGGCCTCGCGGACCCGGTCGTCGTGCCAGGCGTTGACCGTGCTGCGGTCGATGATCTTCTGCCCGGCGGGCAGGGCTTCGACCAGTTCGGGAGTGGTCGGCCCCCACATGCTGTCCGCCGCGGTGGTGGTGACGACCAGCGGGATGTCCAGCACGGTCGCCGCCCGGGCCAGTGCCACCACGTTGTGCTTCAGCTCGCCGACCGGGATGTCCCGGACGCCGGACAGAAGGCCCACCTGGTGGTCCACCAGCACGACGGCGGCGTTCTCCCTGGTGATCGACTCCTGGAACCTGCTGCGCTCGCTCATCATCCGCTCCTTCAGGGTTGGGCCGTGCTCCGCATTGGTCACCAAACTTGATAGTCAAACTTGGTGACTATTTTGATGCTATGCCTCGGCCCCCTGGGGTGCAAGCAATGCTGGGGAAGGGCCGCCCGGAATCCGGGGCGATGCCCGGCCCGCCGGGGGCGGACGTCGCTAGAATCGCTGGTCACGCACCACGGTGGCGGACGAGCGCCAGGACGGGAGAGACGTTGTCAGGACACCCGGCCCCCGAGCCGGACCTCGGCGTGCTCGCCGCCCGGGTCCTCACGTCCGTTCAGCGCGAGCTGTTCACCACGCTCGCCGAGCAGGGTTTCGACGACATCCACCCCCGCACCGGCGCCGTCCTCGCCCACCTGCGTGCCGACGGCATCCGCGCCAGCGAACTCGCCCGCGCCTCCGGGCAGCACAAGCAGGTCATCGGCACCCTCATCGACGACCTCGAACGCATGGGCTACGTCGAACGCAAACCCGATCCCGCGGACCGCCGTGCCAAGCTGATCTACCCCACCGAGCGCGGCCTGCTCCAGATGGAGGCGGCCGCCTCCATCATGCGCGCCATCGAGGAGCGCCACGCGGCGGCACTGGGCGCGCAGGAGTACGCCGCCTTCAAGACCGCCCTCCATCGTGTGGCCGAGCTCCAGCGCCAGGCCCCCCACAACAGCCGGGGCGGCGGGACGTCACCAGGGCAACCGGGCGACCCTGTGTGACGAGCAACTCGCCGCCACCGAAACCGCGTTGCAGCACCCCAAGCCCGCCCGCGCAGCCCGCGCCGGGCCCCGCCGCCGGGTGCGCAGCCGCCGAACAGGCCCGCATGGCACCGGACTTGAGGAATTCCACCGCTCTCGGGTGATCGCGTATGCCCGGGGGACCGCGTATGCCCGGGGGACCGCGGGGAACTCCCGGACGTGCTCCAGCCCTCCGTCGGCCATCGCCACCCGGGAGGCGGCGCCGGCCGCCGCCGACTGCGTGGACCCAAGACCGGGAAAGCGACCATCGGGCCGACGAAGACGCAGGTCAGGACAGCTCTGACGTTGTGCCCCAGGCAGGATTCGAACCTGCGACACCGGCTTTAGGAGAGCCGTGCTCTATCCCCTGAGCTACTGGGGCGGGGATGTGCGCACCACCGAAGTGGTGCGGTGACACTGTACCGGTTGCCGGCGGGTCGCCGCGGAGCCGTACGGACCTCGCGGTGCGCCTCGCGGTACGCGACCGCGCGGGCAGCCGGCCGCGCCGGGGCGGGGCCGGTCGTACGGCGGGGGCGGGCCCGTACGGCAGGGGGCGGCTCGCTCCCGCGGATCAGGCGTCGTAGTCGACGGTGAGCGTGTCGGACGCGGGGAAGGACTGGCAGGTCAGCACGTAGCCGGCGTCGACCTCGGCGGGTTCGAGGGCGAAGTTGCGGCGCATGTCGGCCCGGCCCTCGGTGATCTTGGCGCGGCAGGTGCCGCAGACGCCGCCCTTGCAGGCGAAGGGGAGGTCGGGGCGGGTGCGTTGGGCGCCGTCGAGCAGCGTCGTGCCGGTGGGCAGGGCGGTGGTCGTGGTGCGACCGTCGAGGATGAGGGTGACCTGGCTGACCGGGCCCTCGACGGTGTCGTCCGCGTGGCGCAGCGGCGTGATCGGCTCGTCGTCGGCGAAGAACAGCTCCTGGTGGACGCGCTCGTCGGGTATGCGCAGCCGCGCGAGCAGATCCCGGGCGTCGGTGACCATGCCGTGCGGGCCGCACAGCCACCAGTGGTCGACGCTCGGCACGTCGACCAGGCCGTCGATGAGCGCGGCGAGCCGGTCCGCGTCCAGGCGCCCGGACAGCAGCTCCGCCTCGCGCGGCTCGCGCGACAGCACGTGCCCTATCTGGAACCGTGCCGGGTGCACGTCCTTCAGGTCGGCCAGCTCGTCGGCGAACATCACCGTGTCGCTGCGGCGGTTGCCGTAGAAGAGGGTGACCTGCGAGACGTCGTCGGCGGCGAGCACGGACTCGGCGATGGACAGCATCGGGGTGATGCCCGAGCCGGCGGCGATGAGCACATGATGCCCCGGAGCGCCGAGGTCGGGGGTGAACGCCCCGCTGGGCGCCATCACCTCCACCCTGTCGCCAGGGCGCAGGTCGTTCACCAGCCACGAGGAGAACAGCCCGTCGGGCACGACGCGTACCCCTATACGGGGCGCCTCGCCCGCGGGCGAGCAGATCGAGTAGGAGCGGCGCTCGTCGCGCCCGTCCACCATCCGCCGCAGGGTCAGCGACTGCCCGGGCCGGTGGGCGAACTCCTCGGCCAGCTCGGCGGGTACGTCGAAACCGACGGTCACGGCGTCCTCGCACAGCGGCCGCACCTCGCTCACCCGCAGGGAGTGGAACGCGGGACGCCGCCGCGCGCGTACGGTCCCGCCCGCCGTGTCGGCGGCGGCCGTGCCGGTCGTGGTGGTGGGGGCCATCACAACTCCTTGACGTGCTCGAAGGGTTCCAGGCAGCCGCGGCAGCGCCACAGCGAGCGGCAGGCGGTCGCCGAGAAGCGCGACGTCTGCTCGGTGTCGGTGCTGCCGCAGCGCGGACAGGGGACGGCCTGCCGGGTGGCGCCGAGGACCAGCGGCACCGGCCCTGCGGCCCTGCGCGGCGCCGGGCCGGGGGGCGCGATGCCGTGCTCGCGCAGCTTGCGCCTGCCTTCGGGGCTGATCCGGTCGGTGCTCCACGGCGGGTCGAGCACCGTGCGGATCTCGACATGCGCGAACCCGGCCGCGTGCAGCCGCGCTGCCACGTCGGCCCGCATCTCTGCCAGTGCGGGGCAGCCCGAGTACGTCGGTGTGAGGCTGGCGACCACCGTGCCGTCCGGCGTGGTGCGCACCTCGCGCAGCACCCCGAGATCGGCGAGGGTGAGCATCGGCAGCTCGGGGTCGGGGACCTCCGCCGCGATCCGGCGGGCCCGCTGCTCGTCGAGCCGGGTGGGTGCGGTCACCATGTCGCCTCCGGGTGGGCGCGGGCCACGCTCTGCAACTCCTCCAGCAGCGGGGCCAGATGTTCGGTGTGCTCGCCGTGCCGGCCCCGGTAGGGCGCCGCGGGCCGCTCGGGCAGGTCGAGCCCGGCAGCTGCCAGCACCTGCCGCAGTACGCCCAGCGTCTCCTCGCGTACGGGCCCGGAGATCTGTACGGCGTCGGCATCGGCGGCCGGGCCGGCCGGGGCGCCTCGGACGGCGGTGCCGGTCGCGGTGAGGACTTCCTCGATGTACGGCGCGAGGTCCTCCAGGGCGGCGCGCATCCGGCGGTGCGACTCCTCGGTGCCGTCGCCGAGCCGCACCACCCAGTCGGCGGCGTACTGCCGGTGGTAGGTCAGCTCGGGCACCGCCTTGGCCGCGATCGCGGCGAGCACCGGGTCGGGGCCGGCGGCGAGACGGCCGAGCAGCGCGAGCCGCCAGGTCGCCAGGACCAGCAGCCGGGCGACGGTGAACGCGAAGTCCCCGTTGGGCAGTTCGGCGAGGGCCACGTTGCGGAAGTCGCCGGGATCGCGGAAGTAGGCGTACGCGTCCTCGCCGCGGTCGGTGCCGTCGACCTGGCCGCAGCGCGCGTACAGCATCCGGGCCTGGCCGAGCAGGTCGAGGCCGATGTTCGCGAGCGCGACCTCCTCCTCCAGCTCCGGAGCCCTGGTGCACCACTCGGCGAGGCGCTGGGCGGCGACCAGCGCGTCGTCGCCCAGGGCGAGGCAGACCGCGGCGAGTTCGGCCGCGTCCACGCCGTCGGGCAGCGTGGTGTCGACGCCGTGCAGCGGGTCGGCGAAGCCGGTGCCGAACGCCCAGCGGGTGTCCGTGTCGCCGTGCTCCTCGGTCAGGGAGAGGTAGACGTGGTCGTCGTCGGCCGTCTCGGTGCGGTCCATGCGGGCTGCCTCCTTTCGGGTGCGCTTCAGATGTGGGGGACGTCGTCGGGGATGTCGTAGAACGTCGGGTGGCGGTAGACCTTGTCGGCGCTCGGCGCGAAGAACGGGTCCTTCTCGTCGGGGGTGGACGCGGCGATGTTCGAGGAACGGACCACCCAGATCGACACCCCTTCGTTGCGACGGGTGTAGAGGTCACGGGCGTGCGTGAGCGCCATCCTGTCGTCGGCGGCGTGCAGCGATCCGACGTGGACGTGGTTCAGCCCGCGCTTGCCCCGCACGAACACCTCGTACAGCGGCCAGTCACCCTTGCCCGCGGGCGCCGCACCGGCGGCTTCGCCGGGCCCGCCGGAGCGGTCGCCTACGCCGTTGCCGTTGTCCGTGCCGCTCATGCCGCCGCCCCATCCCGTGTCGTCCCCGCGGCCGCCCGCTCGGCCCGCTCGGCCTGCTTCGCCGCATGGGCGGCGGCCGCCTCGCGTACCCAGGCCCCTTCCTCATGCGCGGCCGCGCGCCGCTCGATCCGCTCGGTGTTGCACGGTCCGTCGCCGGCTATCACCCGCTGCAACTCCGACCAGTCGGGCGTGCCGAAGTCGTGCCGCCCGCGCTCCTCGTTCCACCGCAACTGCGGGTCGGGCAGGGTGACGCCGAGCTTCTCCGCCTGCGGGACGGTCATGTCGACGAACCGCTGGCGCAGCTCGTCGTTGCTGTGCCGCTTGATCTTCCACGCCATGGAGGCGGCCGAGTTGGGCGAGTCGCCGTCGGGCGGCCCGAACATCATCAGCGAAGGCCACCACCAGCGGTCCACCGCGTCCTGCACCATGGCGCGCTGCGCCTGCGTCCCGCGCATCATCGTCAGCAGCAGCTCGTAGCCCTGGCGCTGGTGGAAGGACTCCTCCTTGCAGATCCGCACCATCGACCGCGCGTAGGGACCGTACGAACTGCGGCACAGCGGCACCTGGTTGCAGATCGCCGCGCCGTCCACGAACCAGCCGATCACCCCGACGTCGGCGAACGTGGGGGTCGGGTAGTTGAAGATCGACGAGTACTTCTGCCGGCCGGAGATCAGCCGCTCGGTCAGGTCCGCGCGGTCGGCGCCGAGGGTCTCGGCCGCGGAGTACAGATACAGCCCGTGGCCGGCCTCGTCCTGCACCTTCGCGAACAGGATCGCCTTGCGCCGCAGCGACGGCGCCCGCGTGATCCACTCGCCCTCGGGCTGCATGCCGATGATCTCCGAGTGCGCGTGCTGCGCGATCTGCCGGACCAGCGTGCGGCGATACCCCTCGGGCATCCAGTCGCGCGGCTCGATCCGCTGATCCCTGTCGATCGTCGCGTCGAAGCCGGCCTGGAACCGCCGGCCCTCGGGGTCCTGGTCCCGGCCTTCGTCCTGGTCCGCGGCGCGCGCGGGTCCTGCGGTCATCGCTGCCTCCCAACCGACCATTCGTTCGGTTCGAGTCTCGCCGATTCCGGCGGCCCGCGCAAGCACGGGAGGGCGGGCATGTGGATAACCGCGGAGCTGTGGACGACCGCGGGGGTCGGCCGCGGCGGGTGGCGGTGGAGGGGGCGGCCGGAGCCGAGGCGCGGAGCGGTGGCCGGGTGGCGCGGTCGACGGGCAAACGGGCCGGTGGGCCGGTGGGCCGGTCGGTGGGGGTGGGGGCTGCGGGAATAGCGCGCTGTGGTGGAATGTTCGTGTGGTTGAACAATCAACCAGATGGGACGGTGGGACAGAGATGCAGTTCGGAATCTTCACGGTCGGCGACGTCACGACCGACCCGACCACGGGCCGTACGCCGAGCGAGCACGACCGGATCAAGGCGATGGTCGCGATCGCCTCGAAGGCCGAGGAGGTCGGGCTGGACGTCTTCGCGACCGGCGAGCACCACAACCCGCCGTTCGTGCCGTCCTCCCCGACCACCATGCTCGGCTACATCGCCGCGCGGACCGATCATCTGATCCTGTCCACGTCCACCACCCTCATCACGACCAACGACCCGGTGAAGATCGCCGAGGACTTCGCGATGCTCCAGCACCTCGCCGGCGGCCGCGTCGACCTGATGATGGGGCGGGGCAACACCGGCCCGGTCTACCCGTGGTTCGGCAAGGACATCCGCCAGGGCATCCCGCTCGCGGTCGAGAACTACGCACTGCTGCACAAGCTGTGGCACGAGGAGTCCGTGGACTGGGCCGGTCGCTTCCGCACCCCGCTGCAGTCCTTCACCGCCACGCCCAGGCCGCTGGACGGCGTGCCCCCGTTCGTCTGGCACGGCTCCATCCGCAGCCCGGAGATCGCCGAGCAGGCCGCGTACTACGGCGACGGTTTCTTCGCGAACAACATCTTCTGGCCCAAGGACCACTTCAAGCGGCTGATCGGCCTGTACCGCGACCGCTTCGCCCACTACGGACACGGCACGCCCGAGCAGGCGATCGTCGGCCTGGGCGGTCAGGTGTTCATGCGGAAGAACTCGCAGGACGCGGTGCGCGAGTTCCGCCCGTACTTCGACAACGCGCCCGTATACGGGCACGGGCCGTCCCTCGAGGAGTTCACCGAGCAGACCCCGCTCACCGTCGGTTCGCCGCAGGAGGTCATCGACAAGACGCTGACCTTCCGCGAGTCGTTCGGCGACTACCAGCGGCAGCTCTTCCTGATGGACCACGCGGGCCTGCCGCTGAAGACGGTCCTCGAACAGCTCGACATCCTCGGCGAGCACGTCGTTCCCGTGCTGCGCGAGGAGTTCGCCAAGGGGCGCCCGGCACAGGTTCCGGACGGCCCCACCCACGACGCGCTGGTCGCACGCCGCGACCAGGGCGACCAGGACCCGGCCGGCGCCCCGGCCGACACCCAGGAGGTGCGGGCATGACGAAGCAACTGGTCGTGGTCACCGCGGGCCTCGGCAAGCCGTCGTCGACCCGGCTGCTCGCCGACCGCCTGGCGGCCGCCACCGCGCGGCACGCCGACGTCGACGTCCAGGTGATCGAACTGCGCGAACTCGCCACCGACATCGCGCAGAACATGGTCACCGGCTTCCCCTCGCCGCCACTGAGCGACGCCGTCGAAGCCGTCACCTCCGCCGACGGTCTGATCGCCGTCACCCCGGTGTTCACCGGCTCCTACAGCGGACTGTTCAAGTCGTTCTTCGACGTCATCGACAAGGACGCCCTCACCGGCCTGCCCGTGCTGGCCGCGGCGACCGGCGGAACCGCCCGGCACTCCCTGGTGCTCGAGCACGCGATGCGGCCCCTGTTCGCCTACCTGCGGGCAGTGGTCGTACCCACCGCGGTGTACGCCGCCTCCGAGGACTGGGCGTCGGACGGCGACGGCGCGCTGGCCGCCCGCGTCGACCGTGCCGCGGCCGAACTCGCCGCGCTCCTGGGCGCCCGTCCCGGCCGGCCGCTGCACCCGGCCGACGGGACGGAGCACCTGGGGGAGCCGCGGGAGCCGGCCCGGGCGGACGGCATGGAAGTGGTGCCGTTCGCGCAGCAGCTCGCCGCGCTCGCCGTGGAAGGGTGACGTCGCGGGACGGAAGATGACGCGCGTCTTCGCAAGGGTGACTTCCCGGGCGGCGGGTTGACGGCGGAAGGCCACGAAGGCGCGCGCTAAGGGACGCTGGCCTTCGGGCCGCCTCCCCGACGGCGGTCGTCCAGGAACTCGACGACCGCCAGCGCCGCGAGCGCCGCCAGCGCGATCCAGAAGATGACCATCCCGGTCGGGTACGACCACAGGAGAAGGACGACCACCGCCACCAGGACCACCAACCAGTGCAGCAGGTGGCGATACCGGTGCACCCACGGACCCACCGGCCCCAACGACATCCCTGTGGCCTCCCTGGCCGCCGCGAGCCCCGACTCCCACGCCGACCTGACCCGCGCCGCCCACCGCCCGGCGCCGCTCAGCCATGCGCCGAGGGCCACGACCACCCCCAACACGATGACCGTGCGCACCGTCTCCCGCAGGAAGTGCACGATCTGGTCGTAGACCACGCCCGCCGCCCGCTCGTCGACGTCCGTCGGAAGGTGGTCCAGGTAGACGATCCGGAACACCGTCAGGCCGATCCCCAGTACCGCCGCCCCCGCGGCGATCGCCAGCGCCGCTGTCACCAGCGCCCGCCGCCGGCGTGCCGCCAGCAGCACCCCGACGCCGGCCAGCAGCACGGTGACCACGGGCAGCCAGTTCCCGGCCAGTTGCAGCACCCGGAACCCCGTCCTGGCCCGTTTGACGTCATCCGACTCCAGCAGCGTGAAGTCCGTGTGCACCCGCGGAATGTGCGACGCCACCGTCAGCCCGCGATCCACCAGCCGCTCCTTGACCTGCTCGACGACCGGCGCCAGGTCGAGCGTCACCGCGTCACCGTTGATCCGCACCGCGCTGTCGCTGTTCCCGGTGAGCGCGCCGATGAAAGCGGCGTGCGTGCGGCGGTTGAGCTGCGTCCACAGGGTCTTGAAGGCGTCGCTCGCCACGAAGGAGGCGACCGTCTGGTGCACGAGGTCCCTGATGCCTTCGGTGATCGGACCGCCCAACGCGCCCAGCGCCGCCTTGACGCCGGGCCGCTTGTCCGGCGCCACCTGCGACAGCAGGGTGTCGATGTCGATCCGCTGCATGACCGCATCGGTGACGGTGGTGGCCACCGCCGCCTGGACTTCGGGTTTCGACGCCAGCGGCGCGACCGTACGCACGTAGCGGTCGGTGTTCGCCATGTCGTCCGCCACCCACACGGCGACCGCGCTCAGCGGCGCCAGCAGCGCGGCCAGGACGATCAGGACGGCTGACAGCGCCGACCGCAGCCTGTGGCGCGCGGGGAGGCCGGCCCGCAGGGCGTCGAGTTTCGCCCGCTCCCCGGCGCCGAGCGGTGCCTGGCTCGCGCCTTCGGAGTGCGTGCCGTCCGCGTCGCCGGCCATCCGCACCCTCCCCTCGCCACCTCGCCGAACGCTCGGGCACTCCGTCCCCCCGACCCCAGAAAACGGCCTCGGCGCACGTACCGCGCGCGGTGTTAGTGCGTACGTGAACAGCCGCAGTCGTTCACGTACGGGTGACCGTCGATCACGCGGATCTGCTGATCGGCGGACCATCGCACCGGCACATGGCAACTCGGGAGCGCCGTACACCGCCGTGCGCCGATGTGCTCATCGGGCCGCGCCATCCGGGTGACACGGCGTTAGCCGCACGGAGCCCTCGGATAAAGATCGTTTTGTCGGTGCCGCACACCCGGTGAAGCACGGGTCGCGCGGCGGTCGGTCACACGAAGGGCACGCCGGTGGACGTTCGTCTGCTGCTCAGGGCACACAGGGCCGTGACAGGACCGGCTCCGTCGGCCCGCGCCGCAGGCCGCTCGCCCGCCGTGCCGCCGGCCCGCAACCCGCTCGCGCGCCCCTCCGACCACCGCGCGGCCGACCGCTCCGTGACCGTCATCGCCTCCCGGGACGGTCGCCCGATGGCGGTCGCGGGTGATCTCCGGTTCCCCGCACCAGCACCAGGCGGCGAAACCGGGGACGGAGGATCTGCCCCCACGCCCGGGACGGGGCCCGGGCGCGGGCGGCCCCCCGAATCCGCCCTGCCCCTCACCGCACCCGCGCCGCCGCCCACCTGACGCGAGCCGCGCGCAAGGGCCGGTCCCCGGACCACGAGTCGGAGGACCGGCCCTGCAGACGTGGGCGCGGTGGCGCTCCCACGTGGCAGCCCCTCCGACCTGCGCCTAGCGTGGGACCGACCTCGGGGGGTGCGCCACTCGCGCTAAGGAGAGCACCTCATGGCCCGTGGCACCCAGGGAACCTCTGCGGGCTCGGACGTGGGCGGCGGCACGAAACGGCCCCGGCGTCCGAGCGTCGTCGACTCCCCGAACCACCGCTGGTGGGTGCTGGGCGTCGTCGCCCTCGCCCAGTTGATGGTCGTCCTGGACGCGACCATCGTGAACATCGCACTGCCCTCCGCCCAGACCGCACTGGGATTCAGCAACGGCAACCGGCAGTGGATCGTCACCGCCTACGCGCTCGCGTTCGGCTCCCTGCTGCTGCTGGGCGGCCGGCTCGCCGACCTGATCGGGCGCAAGAGGACGTTCCTGATCGGTCTGGTCGGTTTCGCGGTCGCGTCGGCCATCGGCGGTGGCGCGCCGAGTTTCGAGGTGCTGGTCGTGGCCCGCGCCCTGCAGGGCATGTTCGGGGCGCTGCTCGCCCCTGCGGCTCTGTCGCTGCTGACGACGACGTTCACCGACCCCGGAGAGCGCGCGAAGGCGTTCGGCATCTACGGCGCCATCGCCGGTGCGGGCGGCGCGGTCGGCCTGCTCCTCGGCGGCCTGCTCACCGAGTACCTGAACTGGCGCTGGTGCCTGTACGTCAATCTGATCTTCGCCGTCATCGCCTTCATCGGCGGCATGCGCCTGCTGCGCGCGGGGACCCCGCCCGACCGCCCCACCCTCGACCTTCCCGGCGCGATCCTGGTCTCCGGCGGTCTGTTCTGCATCGTCTACGGCTTCTCGAACGCCGAACGCCACCCGTGGAGCGCCCCGAGCACCTGGGGTTTCCTGCTCGTCGGGGTCGTGCTCCTCGTCGCCTTCGTGTGGTGGCAGGGGCGCGCACGCCAACCGCTGCTGCCGCTGCGCGTGGTGGGCGACCGCGACCGGGGCGCATCGTTCCTCGCGATGTTCATCTCGGGCGCGGGCATGTTCGGCGTGTTCCTGTTCCTGACCTACTACCTGCAACGGACGCTGCTGTACTCGCCGGTGAAGACCGGCCTGGCGTTCCTGCCGATGGTCGCCGTCATCATGATCGTGTCGGTGACCACGACGAACCTCCTCGTGCCGCGCTACGGTGCGAAGCCGATCGTCCCGACCGGCATGCTGCTGTCCGCCGGCGCGATGGCGTGGCTGACGGCGCTCGACCGCAACAGCACCTACGCGGCCCATGTGCTGCCCCCGCTGCTCGTCCTGGGTGTGGGCCTGGGCATGATCTTCGCCACCGGTATGAACCTCGCCACGGCGGGCGTCAAACCCCGAGACGCGGGCGTGGCCTCGGCGATGGTGAACACCTCGCAGCAGGTCGGCGGCTCCATCGGCACATCACTGTTCAACACCCTGGCCACCAGCGCCGCGACCCGGTACGCGGCGGGCAAGCCGCCGTCCGCCGCGGTCGCCGCCCAGGCGCAGCTGCACAGCTACTCGGTCGCGTACTGGTGGGCCTCCGGGTTCTTCGCCGTCGGCTTCGTGGTCACCTTGCTGCTGTACCGGCGCGGTGTGCCCGCGAGCCTGTCGGACCCGACCGCCCAGGGCGGCGCCGCGATGTGAGCCGGGCGGCTGGGACGGCGGCCGCCTGCCGATGGGCGTGCCGCGACGCGGCCGTATCCACATCGCGGAATGCGCGTGCGGGCAGTTGGTGCCTACAGCTAGCGTTTCGCCATGGCAGCGAACGGCAAGGACACGACCGGTCCCACGCAGCCGGTGGTCGCGGCTCTCGACGCAGTCAGCGTTCGCCGGTACACCACCGGCCAGGTCATCCTCGACGACATCGACTGGACCGTGCGCTCCGGTGAGCACTGGGCACTGCTGGGCGCCAACGGTGCCGGCAAGACGACCATGCTCCGGTTGATCGGCGCCCTCATGCACCCGACGACCGGTTCGGTCGAGGTGCTCGGCCACCGTCTGGGCCGCGTCGACATGCGAGAGCTGCGCGCCCACATCGGCCTCGTGTCCTCCGCGCAGAAGGTCCCGCAGGACGCGACCGCGCACACCATCGTGCTGACCGGCCACACCGGCACCGTGCAGCCGCTGTGGCGCAAGTACGACGACGAGGTGCGGGAGCGGGCACACGCCCTGCTGGCCGAGTTGGAGATCAAGGAACTCGCCGACCGCGCCTTCGGCGTGTGCTCCGGCGGCCAGCGGGCGCGCATCCTGGTGGCGCGGGCGCTGATGGCCGACCCGTCGCTGCTGCTGCTCGACGAACCGTTCAACGCGCTCGACCTGCCCTCCCGCGAGGACCTCATCGACGCCATGCACCGGCTCGCGACCATCCGCACCGCCCTGGCCACGATCACCGTCACCCACCACCTGGAGGAACTGTCACCGGCCATCGGCCACGTGCTGCTCCTCAAGGAGGGCCGGGTGCTCACCGCGGGTCCCGCCGGGGACGTCCTCACCGCGGAGCGGATGAGCGAGTGCTTCGGCCGGCCGATCGAGGTCAGCCGCCACGAAGGCCGGTGGCTGGCCCGCTCAGGGCGCCGCTGACGGCCTGCTGGGCCCGACAGGCTCCCGGCGGTCGAATTCGGGACGAAAGCGCCGCAGACGGCCGCTCAGCGGCTTGTGGAGGAGTTTGCTGCGCTGCGCGCTCAGCGGAGCCAGGGCAGGTCCGCGCCCTGCGGGTGGTGCAGGCCGTCGGCGATGATCCGGGAGATCTCCCCGAGCTGCTCGGCCTGTTCCGGGCTGAGCCGCTCGAAGATCGCCGTGCGGACCGCGGTGACGTGCCCGGGTGCGGTGCGCACCAGCTCTTCGTACCCGGCGTCGGTCAGCACCGCGAGCTGCCCGCGACGGTCGGAGGGGCAGTTCTCGCGGCGCAGCCAGCCGTTGCCCTCCAGGCGCGCGACGGCGTGCGAGAGCCGGGAGCGGGTGATTTTGGTCCGCTCGGCGAGATCGGTCATCCTCATCCGGCGCTGGGGCGTCTCGGAGAGCGTGCTGAGCAGTGCGTAGTACATGTGCGGCATGCCCGCGTCCCGCTGGAGCTGGCGGTCGAGATGATCCTCCAGCAGGGTCGTGGCCTGCAGGAAGGCACGCCAGGTCGCCTGCTCGTCTTCGGTCAGCCACTTCATGCGCCCATCGTAGGGCCCCTCATTGAAGCTTCAATAAAAACGGATCATCGGATGTGACGCGCCTCACTTATACGCGGGAAATATCCGGGGACCGACTCCCCGTTTAACCCTGCGTACGGAAACGGGGAGACCCTCCGCTTCGCCACCGGCCCTCCCGGGCCCAGCTGACACCGGCAGACACCGGCACCCAGACCGCCGAAAGGAGCTTGGTCGTGACGCTCGACATCGGCACCGCCGCCAAGCCGCGCACCGCGAGGCTGCGTGCGGACGCCACCCGCAACCGCGAGCGGATCGTCGAAGCCGCCCGCGAGGCGATCGTGGAGTTCGGCCCGGACGTCCCCCTGGACGAAGTGGCGCGTCGGGCCGGCGTCGGCAACGCCACGCTGTACCGCCACTTCACGGACCGCACCGAACTGGTCCGCCAGGTCGCCCTGTCGGTGATGGCCCGTACCGCGCAGCGCGCCGAGGACGCACTCGCCGAGGAGCCCGACGCCCTCTCGGCACTCCAGCGGTTCGCCTTCGAGGCCGCTGAAGAACGCATCGGCGCCCTGTGTCCCATGCTGTCAACCGCGTTCGACCGCGCCGAGCCCGCGGTGGACCACGAAGCACGCCGCATGGAACGCGCGATCACCGCGATCATGGACCGGGCCCAGTGCTCCGGCCAGATACGCGGCGACATCGCGGTCGGCGACCTCATGGTCGCGCTGACACAGCTCACCCGGCCGCTGCCGGGCACCGGCTGCATCGGCTTCGACCGCTTCATGCGACGGCACCTGCAACTCTTCCTCGACGGACTGCGCGCCCCCGCGCGGTCGACGCTCGAGGGGACCGCCGCGACCCTGGAGGATCTGCAAGGCTGCCATTAACCGTTCGCTTGTCACCCCGGGCGGGTATTAGCGTGGGCGATTTCGCCGCGCCGTCGATCACTCCACGGATCGCGACCCGCACGCAACGGCCGACCAGTACGGCGGCCGACCGGCGCCACAGAAGACCGCTCGTCTCCCCCGTGCGCCGGAACCGGGTTGAGGACGCCGATCCCACCCGGACCACTTGCTGACACACGTCCCCACGTCCTGTCACTCCGCAACTCGTTCTGTGAGACCACACATGCCTGAACAGCTCCAACCTGATCCGAAGCGCTGGACAGCGCTCATATTCATCGCGCTCGCCCAGCTGATGGTCGTGCTCGACGCGACCGTCGTGAACATCGCACTGCCATCCGCCCAGAAGGCGCTGGGCATCTCCGACGGCAACCGCCAGTGGGTCATCACCGCCTACACCCTGGCCTTCGGCGGCCTGCTCCTGTTCGGTGGCCGCATCGCCGACATGTGGGGACGCAAGAACGCGTTCGTCGTCGGCCTGCTCGGTTTCGCGGCCGCCTCCGCCCTCGGCGGCGCGGCGGTCAACCCGGCGATGCTCTACGGCGCCCGCGCCCTGCAGGGTGCCTTCGGCGCGCTGCTCGCGCCCGCCGCCCTGTCGCTGCTGGCGGTCATGTTCACCGACGCCAGGGAACGCGCGAAGGCGTTCGGCGTCTACGGCGCCATCGCCGGCGCCGGAGCTGCCGTCGGCCTCATCCTCGGCGGCGTCCTCACCCAGTACCTGAACTGGCGCTGGGTGCTCTTCGTCAACATCGCGTTCGCCGTGGTCGCCGTCATCGGTGCCGTCATGTACATCCACGAGCCCGCCAAGGGCCGCAACCGCAACCGCCTCGACATCCCGGGTGTGGTCCTCGCGAGCGCCGGCCTGATCGCCCTGGTCTACGGCTTCAGCCGCGCCGAGGCCGACGGCTGGACCTCCAGCATGACGATCGGCCTGTTCGTCGCCTCCGTGGTGCTACTGGGCTCGTTCGCCTACGTCGAGGCGCGCGTCCGCAGCCCCCTGCTGCCGCTGCGCGTCGTCACCGACCGCAACCGCGGCGGTATCTACCTCTCGCTGGGTCTCGCCGTCATCGGCATGTTCGGCCTGTTCCTGTTCCTGACCTACTACCTCCAGCAGGTCAAGGACTACTCGGCGCTCAAGTCCGGCTTCGCCTTCCTGCCGATGGTCGGCGGCATGATCGTGGGCTCCACCCAGATCGGTGCGCGACTGATGCTGCGGGTCCGCCCGCGGCTGCTGATGGCGCCCGGCTTCCTGGTCGCCGCGATCGGCATGGCCATCCTCGCCCAGATCAAGGTCGACTCCAGCTACGCCGAGGTGCTGCTGCCCGGCCTGGTCCTCATGGGCCTGGGCATGGGTACGGCGTTCATGCCGGCCATGAGCCTGGCGACGTACGGGGTGCGGCCGGAGGACGCCGGTGTGGCGTCCGCCATGGTCAACACCTCGCAGCAGGTCGGCGGCTCCATCGGCACCGCGCTGCTGAACACCCTGGCGGCCAGCGCGACCACCTCCTGGGCGGCCAGCCACATGCACAGTGCGGCTGACAAGACGAACCCGCTGCTGATCAACGAGGGCGCGGTCCACGGCTACTCCGTCGCCATCTACGTGGCGATGGGCATCCTGCTCGCGGCCTCGGCCATCGCGTTCACCTTCCTGAACGCCGGTGTCCAGAACACGGGCACCCGTGCCGACGGCGACGACTCCCTCGAGGACATCGCCATCCCGGTCGTCGCACACTGACGATCGAGCGCCGCGCCCCAGGCGCCGACGCGTAAACGGCAGGTCCCCGTCGCCCCGGGTTTTCCCGGATGCGACGGGGACCTGCCGTTTGTGTCCGCCGTGACCGCCTCGGTACCTGCCTTGCTCGAGGAGGCAGCGAAGCCGTTCAATCCGCCGGCCGTGCCCTTCGCGATACGTCGAATCCGCAGGGGTATGCGCGTCCTACTGCTCAGCCGAACTGGACGGAACGCTTGGCCAGCCCCATCCAGAAGCCGTCGATGATGCTGCGCTGACCGCCGATCTCGGACTCGGCGGCGCCGAGCGTGACGAACAACGGCGCGAAATGCTCGGTACGCGGATGCGCCAGCCGCCCCGAAGGGGAGGCGTGCTCGAAGTCCAGCAGCCCGTCGATGTCCTGGGCTCCCAGCGCCCGATGCCCCCAGTCGTCGAACTCCGTCGACCAACTCGGCGGCCCGTCGCCCGCATGCCGCAGTGCCGCCAGGTTGTGCGTGAAGAAGCCGCTGCCGACGATCAGCACGCCCTCATCACGGAGCGGCGCGAGCCTGCGCCCGATCTCCATCAGCTTCTGCGGCTCCAGCGTCGGCATCGACACCTGGAGCACCGGGATGTCCGCAGCCGGGAACATCTCCACCAGCGGCACGTACGCGCCGTGGTCCAGGCCGCGCTCAGGGACGTCCTGCACCGGCCGCCCGGCGCCGCGCAGCAACTTGCGCACATCCTCGGCGAGCGCCGGGGCGCCAGGGGCGTCGTACGTCACCTGGTAGTAGTGCTCGGGGAAACCCCAGAAGTCGTACACCAAGGGGACGCGGCCGGTGGCGCCGATCGCCAGAGGCGCCTCCTCCCAGTGCGCCGAGACGATCAGGATCGCCTTCGGACGGGGCAGAGCGGCCGCCCAGGCGGCGAGTTCCCCCGGCCACACGGGGTCGTCCGCCAGCGGCGGCGCGCCGTGCGAGAGATAGAGCGCGGGCATGCGCTCCGGTGCCGCCGTGGTCATCACGCCTCCTTGAAGTTTCAACCGTATGCCTTGACGGTATCCCATGAGATTGAAACTTCAAAGAGCCGCCTCGGGTGGTCCGCGTCCTGGAGGCCGGGTAGGGCGCGATGTCAGGCGAGCCGCTTCTCGAACCACGCCACGTCGTGGTACTCGCCGAACTTGCGACCCACCTCCTCGTACAGCCCGACCTGCCGGAACCCGAACCGCTCATGGATGCGCACCGACGCGTCATTCGGGAGAGTGACGCCCGCGTACGCCCGGTGGACGTCCTCGGTTGCCAGCGCCTCGAAAAGCCGCTCGTAAAGCAGAGTCCCGATGCCGCGCCCTCCGACATCGGACGCCAGGTAGATGCTGGTCTCCACCGACGTCGCATACGCGGCCTTCGGGCGGAACGCGCTACTGGTCGCATAACCGAGAACCCGCCCGTCCGAACCGGGTATCCGAGCAACCATCAGCCGGTGAGGGCCGTCTTCCGGGTGGGAGAGCAGCCACGGACGGCGTTCGCCGGGCGTGAGGGGAGTGACGTCGAACGTGACAGCCGTCTCGCGGACGTAGTGGTTGTAGATGTCCGTCAGGGCCGCCAGATCGGCCTCGCCGCCGGGGTCGACCTGCACGTTCATACGATCTGCCACCATGTGGCCTCTCTGTGTGGCGGAACAGGGTACTGCATGATCATAAAAAACAGGTGACGACTTGGGAATTGTGTCCGTATTCCAGTCGTTATCCAGAACGGATGGGGCAGCCGCAGAACTAAGGAAGCCGCACACGGCGGAAGCCGACGAAGCGACCGTACCGATCCGACAAACAGACCGACCGCACCTTCGAAAGGGAGCACGCATGGCAACCCGTGCCGTCGCCCGTCGTCACGCAGGCGGGACCAGCAGCGTTCGCGCCGCAGGCGGGGAAGTCGCCGACCGCGACCTCGTCGGCATGTACCTGGACGAGATCGCGCGCACACCGCTGCTCGACGCCGCCAGGGAGGTTGAGCTCTCCCGCGACATCGAAGCAGGCGTCTATGCGGAGCGCATACTCACCGCCGACGCCGAACTGCCCGCGTCCGCGGGCAGCGACGCCAAGCGCGAGGAACTCGAAGCACTCGTCGCCGCAGGCGAACGCGCCAAGGACATCTTCATCCGCTCCAACCTGCGCCTGGTCGTCGCCGTCGCCCGACGCTACCCGCGCAGCGGTCTGCCGCTGCTCGACCTGATCCAGGAGGGGAACGCCGGCCTGGTCCGCGCCGTCGAGAAGTTCGACTACGCCAAGGGCTTCAAGTTCTCCACCTACGCAACCTGGTGGATTCGCCAGGCCATCACACGCTCCATCGCCGACCAGTCGCGCACCATCCGGCTGCCCGTCCACCTCGTCGAGGAACTCGGCAGGATTCGCCGTGTCCAGCGCGAATTCAACCGTGAGAACGGCCGAGACGCCGAACCCTCCGAGATCGCCACCGAACTCGGCTCCACCCCCGAGCGCGTCTCCGACGTCCTGGACTGGGCCCGCGACCCGGTCTCGCTCAACATGTCGGTCGACGCCGAAGGCGAGACGGAATTCGGTGACCTCGTCGAAGACGGCGCCGCACCCTCCCCAGAGGACTCGGTCCTCGTCATGCTGCGCCGCGAGGAACTCGACGGCCTCATCGACCGCCTCGACGACCGCACCGCGTCCATCATCCGGGCCCGCTACGGCATCGTGGACGGCCGTGAACGCACCCTTACCGAGGTCGGCAAGGAACACGGCCTCACTCGCGAACGCATCCGCCAGATCGAAAAGCACGCGCTCGCCGACCTCAAGCGCATGGCCCGCGCCACCGGCCTGGACTACGAAGCGGCATAACCCACCGCCACGCAACCCGTGGCCCCCAAGACCCGAGCCCCGGTGCATCCCCCCCGCGCCGGGGTTCGGCCTGTCCTGCCACCGCCTGCAGGGCGCGGAATGAGACGCTGCCTGGCATGAGCGACGACCGCGCCGGCAACAGCGACAGACCCGACGCACCGGACCTGGCGAACCACCCCAGGGAACGCCCCGACGAGCCGCACCACAACGGCCTCGGCGCCCGCCTGAACTGGCTGCGTGCCGCCGTCCTCGGCGCCAACGACGGCGTGGTCTCCACCGCCGGCATCGTCGTCGGCGTCGCCGGAGCCACCGACTCCCGCTCCGCGCTCCTCACCGCCGGCCTGGCCGGACTGCTCGCCGGCTCCCTGTCGATGGCCGCCGGCGAGTACGTCTCCGTCAGCACTCAGCGCGACTCCGAGCAGGCCGCGCTAGCCGTCGAACGCGAAGAACTCGCCGCCACCCCCCAAGCCGAACTCGCCGAACTCACAGGCCTGCTTGAAGAACAAGGCATCACCCACGAACTCGCCCATGAGGTCGCCAAGCAACTCACCGCCCGCGACGCCCTGGGCGCCCACGCCCGTGTCGAGCTCGGCATCGACCCGAACGAACTCGCCAACCCCTGGCACGCCGCCTGGGCGAGCTTCGTCTCCTTCACGGCCGGCGCCTTGCTGCCGCTGCTCGCCATCGTGCTGCCACCCCACGGCTGGCGCCTGGCTGTCACCGTCGTGTCCGTACTCGTCGCGCTCGTCACATGCGGCAGGATCAGCGCCCTTCTCGGCAACGCCCCGGTACGCCCAGCCGTCGTCCGTAACGTCGCAGGCGGCGTCATCGCGATGGCCGTCACCTACGCCGTTGGCACGCTCCTTAGCGCCACCGGGGTCTGAGGCAGGTCCGGCCCACACTCAGGAACCGGCGAACGCTGCCTCCGGATCACCAGATGACGAAGGAGACCAGTGCAGCAAGCAGAAGAGGCGGTGCGGTCCAACCGGAGCTACCCGGCTTACGGCCCCTCCAGCCGCCCGGTGGCCAGGAACCGCTCCAGACACTCCAGATACGGCGCGATATCCAGGCCCTGCTTCAGCAGCCACGCGTCCGCGTAGTACTTCTCCACGTAACGCTCGCCCGGATCGCACAGCAGCCCGACGACGCTGCCGCGCTCGCCGCGCTCACGCATCTCGGAGATGATCCGGAACGCCGCCCACAGGCCGGTTCCCGTCGATGCCCCCGCCCGCCGTCCCAGCAGTTTCGCCAGGACGCGGACGGCGGCGACCGAGGCCGCGTCCGGTACCCGCATCATGCGGTCGATCGCACCCGGCACGAAACTCGGCTCCACCCGCTGCCGGCCGATCCCCTCGATCCGCGAACCCGTCGCGGTCGTCGCGCTCGGGTCGTTGTCCCGCCAGCCCGGGAAGAACGCCGAGTTCTCCGGATCGGCCACGCAGATACCCGTCGTCGCCTGCGCGTAGCGCACGTATCGGGCCAGAGTCGCCGAGGTGCCCCCCGTCCCGGCCGTCGCCACGATCCAGGTCGGGACCGGATGGCGTTCCGCGGCCATCTGCCTGAAGATCGACTCCGCGATGTTGTTGTTGCCGCGCCAGTCCGTCGCCCGCTCCGCGTACGTGAACTGGTCCATGTAGTGGCCGCCGGTCTCCTTGGCCAGCCGGGCAGCCGCCTCGTACACCTCGCTCGGGTTGTCGACCAGATGACATCGGCCGCCCTGGAACTCGATCAGCTCCACCTTCGCCCGTACCGTTCCGCGGGCCATCACGGCCACAAAGGGGACACCGATCAGACGGGCGAAGTACGCCTCCGAGACCGCCGTCGAGCCGCTCGAAGCCTCGATCACCGGGCGCCCCGGCCTGATCCACCCGTTGCACAGGGCGTAGAGGAACAGTGAGCGGGCCAGCCGGTGCTTGAGCGAGCCCGTCGGATGAGTCGACTCGTCCTTCAGATAGAGGTCGACGCCCCAGTCCGCCGGGAGCGGAACTGACAGCAAATGGGTATCGGCGGACCTGTTGGCGTCGGCATGGACCTTCGCCACAGCAGTGCTCAACCAGCGACGGTACGCGGGGTCGCTTCGGTCGAGGTCCATTACCTGCACGAGTCCGCTTGCGTGCGGTGGCGCTGGGGACGGCGTCGGCTTCGGGGTGTCCATGAGGCCAGGTATATCCGGCCGGGTGCCTCAAACGGACACTTGGGGTATCTCCGTACACCTTCTTGGGTGGGGACGGCTCCCGCGAGTCCTGTGCGGCGCCGTACCCTGGTGCCATGACCACAGGCGACGAGACCGGACGCGAACCCGCGACATCGGGCCTGGGACCCTCCGTCCGCCCCACCACGGGCTGCCGACCTCCGGTCGGGGTGCCGTCCTCCGCGGCTGCCGGGTTGGTCTTCGACGACCCGCTCGACCGGCCGGCCGCCGACGACACCGACCGGGGCTGGGGCGATTCCCCTTCGGGCGGGGCGGACGACGACTTCACGCGCTTCCTCAACGAGAAGCCGCCGCACCACATCTGAAGCAGGTCCCGGCCGCCGACCCTGTCACCGTTCCCACGGACCGCGTTCGCCGCACCGATCAACTGCCGGCGCCAGCGCTGCGGGCGGCAGTCACGTTTCTGACGTCCCTCAGCGGCAGGGTCTCGTCGCCCTTGAAGTTCACCATTCACGGCCTTTTGTGACAGGACGAGTGCCCAGCGGGGTCCGTCATACCGAATGCACCGACGAGCGGACCGATGAACTCGCTCGCCGCCGAGTTCGCGATATTGCTGAACACGGCACCGGTGAGCGCCACGACGATGAGATCGATCATATTGCCGTGTGTGAGAATTTCCTTGGACCTGGCCGGCAGGTTCGGATTGCCTTCGCCGCACAGTGTTGTGCGTCTCCTCGGCTCCCGATGCGGCGGATTGATGTGTGCCGTCATGAAGGGTGCTGGGGCCCGTGGCTGTCTGATTGCTCTTCGTGGGCGGGCGGTTCAGCACAGAGCCACCCCCAGGGGCGACGTCGCGGCGGCCCCGGACAGTGCCGCGGCCGTGCGACGCGGCACGGCCAGCACGATCAGCGCGCCGCCACTCGTGCCGGCGTTCTCGGGCGCTACGGGACTCGCCTGCTGGAGCTGAGCTGAACTTGGCGGTACCGACACCACGGCGACACTCGAAGCCACCACCCGGGCGCCGGCGAGCACATCCACACGCGCACCCGGGCGCAGCAGAGCTACCGTTTCCGGATCGGCGATCCGTACCGGTGCCTTCACCAGCCGCGTCTCGGGACTCGTACGCGACGCGGGGGTGGTCGGGGAGGTCCGCGCGGTCGCGCGGGGTGCCGCCTGTTCGCGCCGTGGCGAAGCGCCGTGTGCCGAGGAGACCGCAACTACCGCTGCCACCACGGCCAACCCGGTGGCAAGATGTCGCCGTCTACGTCGAATCGCCGCACCGAGTTTTCCTCCGCCTCGTCCGCCTGCGCGGATGGGCGGGAAGACCGGCACCGCGACGCGTGGCGGTGTGTACGACTCGGGCGTGCTGGATGCCGATCCGGGGTGCGGCCCGGCAGGAACGCAGGATGCGGAAGACATGGGGGGATTGGGGAAATTCATGCTCGAACACCGCCCGACGTGGAGGATACGCCGACCGCAATCAGTCGGCGTATCCACGATGACGCATTTCCCGCAACATCGTTCGAGCACCTGTGGATAACCGACACCCTGTGGATAACGGGTTGCCTAGCAGGGTGAAAATTATTCTGCTCGTTGACTTATCGGGTTGGCGCCGCTAGGGAAGCGTGATGCCGGGTTCCTGGCCGCCCAGCGGGTTGACACACAGGCAGTTCCGTTCGCTGTCGGCGGGCAGCGCTTTGACCACATCGAAGAGGACGTCGCGCATCCTCCCGACATTGGCGGCGAACACCTCGAGCACCTCCTCGTGCGAGACGCCGTCACCGGTGTCCGCGCCCGCATCCAAGTCGGTAACCAGCGTCAACGACGTGTAGCAGAGCCCGAGTTCCCGGGCGAGGACGGCTTCGGGGTGCCCGGTCATCCCCA
Organism: Streptomyces sp. NPDC088194; assembly: GCF_040702025.1. Classification (NCBI taxonomy): domain Bacteria; kingdom Bacillati; phylum Actinomycetota; class Actinomycetes; order Kitasatosporales; family Streptomycetaceae; genus Streptomyces; species Streptomyces sp. NPDC088194. Next base: position 196,129 of record NZ_JBFBIV010000002.1, read on the forward strand.
CGACCGACCATCCTTGCGCGGCGTGCCATAGGGATTCCGCGCGAGTGGAGAACCGCGGTCCTTCCACGACGACCAGCGTCCCCCCGTCCACGGCGTCCCAGCCGCCGGCCCGCGCAGTGCTGATCGCGGCACTCCGGCCGACAGGGCAGTAGGGGTCGGCGAAGGTCACATGAACCACGTTGGGCGTCTGCCCGTCGGCTCGGGTCTCGCCGTCGAAGTAGGTCTGGACGCGGCCTTTCGTCCGATCGACCAACTGGTCAGGGATGAGGAGGGTGCCCGGACCGAACTGCGCGCGCAAACCGCCGACCGCGCACGGCCCGAGGACCTGGCGCGCGCCGACCGCCGCGAGCGCCCACAGATTGGCGCGGTAGTTGATCCTGTGCGGGGGCAGATGATGCTTGCGGCCGTGTCGCGGCAGGAATGCCACCCGGCGTCCGGCGACCTCGCCGATGAACAGGGAGTCACTGGGAGCGCCGTAAGGAGTATCGACGGTGACTTCTGTCACATCGTCGAGAAACGAGTAGAACCCCGATCCACCGATGACGCCGATCTCGGCCTGCGCCTGCGCGCCGCTGCTCTCCACCATGTGGATCAGCCTAATCGGCGGCCGCAGACACGACGAACCCCTGCTGTAGGGACAGCAGGGGTTCGTAAGGTCTTGGAGTGTCGGGCCGGGGACGAACGTGCGGGTCAGGCGGCCGACGTGCTGCTCGACGACGACGAGGAGGTGCCGGACGTCGTCGTGCTGCTCGAACTCGACGATTTGCTGCTTTCGGTGGACTTGGTGTCCGAACCGCCGCTCTTGGGCGCCGGGGTGCTACTCGACGACGAGCCGCGGCTGTCGGTCCGATAGAAACCGGAGCCCTTGAAGACCACGCCCACCGCCGAGAAGACCTTGCGCAACCGTCCGGCGCAGTTGGGGCACTCGGTCAGCGCGTCATCGCTGAACTTCTGCACCGCCTCTAGGGCCTCGCCGCACTCGGTGCACTGGTACTGGTACGTCGGCACTTGCTCCTCCTGGCACTCTCACTTGTTGAGTGCTAACGACGCTCAATAGTGCAGTATTTCCCGCCGTCAGTCCACTGAGACCGGCGGACGGTGACCGATCCCACCTGCCACGCCCACTCCCGAGGGAGCGGGCACCAGTCGCCCGCGGAGCCCGACGAGCACCACGAGTGCCAGCGATGTGCCCACCAGCGGCACCACGAAACCGGCCGACGAGCCCCGCGCGTCGGTCAGCAGACCCGCCACCGTCACCGCTATCGCCTGCCCGAACGCGACGGCCCCGGTCAGCCACGTGAACGCCTCGGTTCGGGCCGTTCGCGGCACCAGGGCGTCGACAAGCGAGTACCCGGTCACGATCGTGGGTGCGATGAACAGACCTGCGATCAGCGGAAGCACACTCAACAAGGCGAGGGAGTGAGCGGCCCACAGAGGCGCGCAGGCCACCGTGAGGCCCACATAGGCGGCGAGCAGCCGGGTGCGGGGCGCATGGCGCCAGGAGACCGCGCCGTAGACCGCACCGGCCGCCATGTTGCCGGCCGCGAACGTGCCGTAGAGCACGCCGTTGAGCCCCGGCCTGCCGACTTCCTGCGTGAACGCGGCGAGCGACACCTGCATGCCGCCGAACACTGCCCCGACGCCCAGGAACGCGACCGCCAAGGCACGCACCCCCGGCAGCGACAAGGCGGAGGTGTGCGCCCTTCCCTCGCTAGCCGACGCTTGGTGCGTATGCGGCTCGGATCGTCGTTGGGCCGCGAAGAGCATGCCGCCGACGAGGGTCAGCGCGGCTTCGGCGACCAGCCCCGCCGCCGGGTGGACCGCTGTGCACAGAGCCGTCGCGATGACGGGACCCACCACGAAGGTGAGCTCGTCGGTCACCGACTCGAAGGCGGCCGCGGTCTGCATGAGGGGCGACAGCGGATCGTCCAGCGCGACGGCCCAGCGTGACCGCACCATGGGCCCGACCTGGGGGACGGTGGCGCCCGCCGGCACGGCTGTCGAGAGGAGTGCCCACGCCGGTGCCCCGGACACGGCCAGCACCACCACTGCCGTGACGGACAGCGCGTGCAGGACGACTCCGGGGAGCAGGACCGCGCGCTGCCCGTAGCGGTCGGCGAGCCGGCCGCCCTGCGGCGCGCACAGCGCACTCGCCGCCCCCGTGATGGCCGCCGCTGCACCCGCCATCCCGTAGGAACCCGTCGCGTGCCGGACCAGCAGCACCATGCTGATGGTGAGCATCGCGAACGGTTGCCGCGCGGCGAGGCCGGGCAGGACGAACGCCCAGGCGCCGGGGGTGCGCAGGAGGCTGCGATATCCCGGGCTACGAGCTTCCCCGTCCGGCTGCGTGCCCGAGGCGGTCGAACCTGACGCCTGTGGCGCCGGTCGGGGAGGCGAGGAGGGCATGGGGGAAGGCGAAGGGGTGGGCACCTTGGATGCCACGATCCGGACTTTCTGCCGCCTGGTGACGCGTACACGTGCCTTTGGCCGCGCTCGCGCCGAGGACCGTCCGCTCAGCGCGGATCACCGCGCCGGTCCTGCGTCAGGCAGGGGTCGCACTCGACTAATACCGGATCATCATACGTAAACCTCACCTCGTGTCCGCCATCCGAAGTCATCAGCCGCCGCTCAGCCAGCCCGCCAGCTTGCCGCCGCGTCCGACGGCGCGAAGCCTGTCCTCCGTCGCGTCACGTACCGGATCGGTGGTCACGACGAGTAGCTCGTCCCCCCTGCGCAGCATCGTCGCCGGCAGCGGCACGAAGCTCTTGCCGTCGCGCACCACGAGCGTCACAGCGGCGCCCTGCGGCAGTCGCAGCTCGCCGACCTCGACGCCGTGCATCTTGGAGCCGCCCGGGATCGCGACGGACAGCAGGTGCCCTTGCAGCCGTTCCAGGGGCGCGGACTCGATGCCCAGGTCGGCGGTCCCGGCGCCGTCGACATCGCCCAGGTGCAAGTGCCGCGCCATCCAGGGCAGCGTCGGTCCCTGCACCAAGGTGTAGATGATCACAAGGACGAAGACGATGTTGAAGATCCGTTTGCTGTCCGTGACATCGGCGACCATGGGGATGGTTGCCAGGACGATGGGCACCGCCCCCCTCAGCCCGGCCCATGACATCAGCGCCTGGTCGCGCCATGGGACGCGGAACGGCACCAGGCTGACGACGACCGATGCGGGTCGGGCGACCAGCGTCAGGAAGAGCCCGATGACGATGGCGGGCACTATGTCGTCGCCCAGCTCGTGCGGAGTCACCAGGAGCCCGAGCAGCACGAACAAGCCGATCTGTGCGATCCACCCCAGCCCTTCTGCGAAGCCGCGGGTCGCTGGGCGGTGCGGCAGCTTGGCGTTGCCCAGGATGAGCGAGGCGAGGTAGACGGCCAGGAAGCCGGAGCCGTGCGCCATGGCGCCGGCAGCGTAGGCGACCACCGCGATGGCCATGACGGCGATCGGGTATAGGCCGGACGCCGGCAGAGCGACGTGCTTGAGGGCGTACGCGCCGAACCAGCCCACCGCCAGGCCGATGGCGGCGCCGATCACCAGTTCCAGCGCAATCTCGCCGAGCAGTTGGTACCAGTGGTCGATGGGCCCGGCCGCGGAGAACGCCACCACGAGGATCACCACTGGGGCGTCGTTGAACCCCGACTCGGCCTCCAGGACGCCGGTCACCCGTTTGGGGAGCGAGATGTTCCGCAGCACCGAGAACACGGCGGCGGCGTCCGTCGACGACACCACCGCGCCGATGATCAGCGCCTGACGCCAGCCGAGGCCGACCAGGTAGTGTGCTGCGCCGGCGGTGATGAACACGCTCGCCAGCAGGCCGACGGTGGCCAGGACGGCGGCCGCCGGAACCACGGGTTTGATCTCGTGCCACTTCGTGCCGAGGCCGCCCTCGGCGAGGATCACCACCAGCGCCGCGTAGCCCAGCACTTGAGTGAGCTGAACATCGTCAAAGGTGAAGCCGAACAGGCCATCCTGTCCGATAATCACGCCGATGCCGAGGTAGATGAGGAGCGTCGGAAGCCCGCTGCGTGAGGCGAGCCGCACAGCGACCACAGCGACCAGGAGGACCGAGGCGCCGATCAGCAGGATCTCGTTCAGGTGGTGGACAGTCAGGGGCTCGATCCTTTCAACTTCATTGCCTTACCTAACAATTTACCCTCCCTTGACGTTCCTCGGTCCACGGCATGGTCACCTGGACGCCGCGTCTCCCGGCCACAGGCCGTACGCCTATGGTTGCCCTTGCACCATCAGCACTTGATCATCCGGTCCACCCTGCCCCTCGAAGGACAGCGATGCCCGCACGGAAGAAGTCCCGCCGCCTACGCCTCATCGTGATTGCGGTCGTGCTCCTGCTCGTGGCGGGCCTCGGCTACGGGTCGTACTGGAGCGTCAGCACGGTGCGCGCCTCCTTCCCGCAGACGTCGGGCTCCTTGAAGCTCAAGGGCCTGTCCGCGCCGGTCGACGTCGACCGGGACGCCAACGGCATCCCGCAGATCTACGCCGACACCCCCGACGACCTCTTCCGCGCCCAGGGCTACGTTCAGGCGCAGGACCGCTTCTACGAGATGGACGTGCGCCGCCACCTCACCTCCGGGCGGCTGTCGGAGATGTTCGGCAAGAGCGAGGTCGAGACCGACGCCTTCCTGCGCACCCTGAACTGGCACGGCATCGCGCAGAAGGAGTACGACACCGAGCTCGACTCCTCCACGAAGGAGTACCTGCGCGCGTACACCGACGGCGTCAACGCGTACCTGAAGGACCACAGCGGTGCCTCGCTGTCGGTGGAGTACGCCGCGTTGTCCTTGAGCAACAACTACAAGCCGGAGCCCTGGACGCCCGTCGACTCGGTCGCATGGCTGAAGGCCATGGCATGGGACCTGCGCGACAACATGCAGGACGAGATCGACCGCACCTTGATGACGAGTCGACTCAGCCAGGCGCAGATCAAGCAGCTGTATCCCGACTATCCCTACAGTCGCAACCAGCCGATCGTCGAGGCGGGTACGGTCGACCCGGCCACCAAGGTGTACAAGCCCGCGGGTTCGGCCGACTCGCAGAGCAACGCCGGCTCAAGCGACCCGCAGGGTCTCAGCAGCACCGTCGACACCCAGCTTGCCGGGATTTCTCAGATCATCGACCAGATGCCCACGCTGCTCGGTCCGACCGGCAGCGGCATCGGATCGAACTCCTGGGTGGTGTCCGGTCAGTACACGACAACGGGCAAGCCGTTGCTGGCCAATGATCCGCACCTCGCGCCCCAGTTGCCCTCCGTCTGGTACCAGATGGGTCTGCACTGCCGCACGGTGAGCAAGTCGTGTCCCTACGACGTCACGGGATTCACCTTCTCCGGCATGCCCGGTGTGATCATCGGCCACAACCAGGACATCGCCTGGGGCATGACCAACCTGGGTGCCGATGTGACCGACCTCTACCTGGAGAAGGTCACCGCGAAGACGTACCTGCGCGACGGCAAGCAGGTGCCGTTCACGACCAGGCGTGAGACGATCAAGGTCGCCGGCGGAAAGCCCCGTACGATCACCGTCCGCGAGACGAACAACGGACCGGTGATCTCCGACCGTAGCGACGAACTGCGCACCGTCGGAGAGACCGCGCCCGTCACCGATCCGCCAGGGGGCGTCAACGGCGGTTACGCGGTCGCCCTGAACTGGACCGCGCTGCAGCCGTCGAAGACCATGGACGCCGTCTTCGAGCTCGACAGGGCGACGGACTTCACCCAGTTCCGCGCGGCGGCTGCGGACTTCGCCGTGCCGTCGCAGAACCTCATCTACGCCGACACCAAGGGCAACATCGGCTATCAGGCGCCAGGCAAGGTCCCGATCCGTGCCACGGGCGACGACGGCACCTATCCCGTGCCCGGCTGGGACTCGCACTACGACTGGAAGAAGTACATCCCCTTCAAGTCGATGCCGTACGAGTACAACCCGCCGAGCGGCTACATCGTCACCGCGAACCAGGCCGTCATCGACCAGAGCAAGTACCCGTACCTGCTGACGAACGACTGGGACTACGGCACCCGCAGCCAGCGCATCAACGACCTCATCGCGTCCAAGATCAAGGACGGCGGCAAGATCTCCATGGACGACATGCAGTCCATGCAGAACGACGACAGCAGCGAGATCGCCAAGCTGCTCGTGCCGTACCTGCTGAAGATCAACATCAAGAATGACAAGGGCAGTTATGTGCGTGACGCACAAAAGCTGCTCGAAGGATGGGACTACAACCAGGATTCGGACTCGGCGGCGGCCGCCTACTTCAACGCGGTGTGGCGTAACGTCCTGAAGCTGGCGTTCGGCAACAAGCTGCCCAAGGAGCTACGTCCCAAGGGCCAGTGCCTGAGGGTGCCGCCCGTGGGGGAGACCGGTCCGGTCGACGACCTCGACGGCAAGCCCAAGACGATCGAGGAGTGCGGCGAGCGGGACGCCGACGAGGCGCAGCCCGACGGCGGCGACCGCTGGTTCGAGGTGGTCCGCAACATCCTCCAGCAGCCCGACAGCCAGTGGTGGACGATGTCCACGACCGCGTTCTTCGGCGTCGACCAGAACGCGGCCCACCGCAGTGACCGCGACCAGCTGCTCGAGCAGGCCATGAAGGACGCCCGCTACGAACTGACCGCCAAGCTCGGCAAGGACATAGACACCTGGAGCTGGGGCCGGCTCCACAAGCTGGACCTGAAGAACCAGACGCTGGGCACCGACGGTCCCGGTGTCCTGAAGTGGATGCTCAACCGCGGCCCCTGGCAGCTCAGCGGCGGCGAGGCGGCCGTCGACGCCACCGGCTGGAACGCGGCCGGCGGGTACGACGTCGAGTGGGTGCCCTCCATGCGGATGATCGTCAACCTCCAGGACTTCGACAAGTCCCGCTGGATCAACCTCACCGGCGCCTCAGGACACGCCTACAACGCTCACTACACCGACCAGACGAGCCTGTGGGCCGCGGGGAAGCTGCTGCCCTGGTACTTCTCCGACAAGCGCGTCGACAAGGCGACAAAGGCGAAGATGGCGCTCACTCCGTAGCTGTGCCGCCCGGGTGACGGAAGCGGCGCACACCCTCGGGAGTGACGGCGGCGTCGACGAGGTGGTCGTGCGGTTCACGCGGAACCGCGTCGACCACCTCGCGCGCGTACAGGAGCACTGCGAGCGCGGGATGCGTCCCGGCCGCGGACAGGCGCTCCAGCACCCGGTCGTAGGAGCCGCCGCCGCGGCCCAGACGCACACCGTGGCGGTCGACGGCGAGCCCGGGCAGCAGCACCGTGCTCGCCTGCGTGACCGCCTGTGGTCCCAGGCGCGCGCCGCTGGGCTCCAGGAGGCCGCGGGAGGTACGTTCAAGGCTGCCAGGGCCGTCGTAGCCGGCCCAGTCGAGGTCGTTGTCGGCCTGAAGCACCGGAAGCAGTACGCGCGTGCCGTCGGCGTGCAGGGCGGCGATCAGATCATGCGTTCCAGGCTCAGTGCCCATGGACGCGTAGGCGGCCACCGTCCCGGCCCTTGCCAGCGGCGCCCAGTCACGTACCCTCTGCACCAGCGCCGCGCTCGCCGCCTGGCGTTCATCCGCGGTCAACGCGCGCCTGGCCTCCAGGAGCCGTACCCGCAACGCGGCCTTGCGCGTTCGAACCCCGCTCATACCATGCCCAAGCATTGTGTATAAGCCATAATCCACCCGTTCTTCATCTTCTCCACATTCTTCGCCGCTATGGTGCACGGCATGACGAGTACACGTACACGGATCTCCAAGGCTGTCATCCCGGCGGCGGGGCTGGGGACCAGGTTCCTGCCGGCCACCAAGGCCACTCCCAAGGAGATGCTGCCGGTGGTCGACAAGCCGGCGATCCAGTACGTGGTCGAGGAAGCGGTCGCGGCGCAGTTGTCGGATGTGCTGATGGTCACCGGACGCAACAAGCGACCGCTGGAGGACCATTTCGACCGCAACTACGAGCTCGAGGAGGCCCTCCGCCGCAAGGGTGACGAGTCCCGGCTCGCCAAGGTTCGCGAGTCGAGTGACCTCGCCACCATGCACTACGTGCGCCAGGGCGACCCCAAGGGCCTGGGGCACGCCGTGTTGTGCGCCGAACCGCACGTCGGTGACCAGCCGTTCGCGGTACTGCTCGGCGACGACCTCATCGACCCGCGCGACCCGCTGCTGTCACGGATGATCGCCGTCCAGGAGGAGTACGGGGGGAGCGTCGTGGCACTCATGGAGGTGGAGCCGGCCAGCATCCATCTGTACGGGTCGGCCGCCATAGCGCCCACCACTTACTCCGATGTCGTGCGTGTCACCGACCTGGTCGAGAAGCCCGAGACCTCACAGGCGCCGTCCTTCTACGCCGTCATCGGACGCTACGTGCTCGACCCCGGGGTCTTCGAGGTGCTCAAGAAGACCCAGCCGGGCCAAGGTGGTGAGATCCAGCTCACCGACGCGCTGCGCGAGTTGGCCCACCAGGAGACCGACGGCGGCCCCGTCCACGGCGTCGTCTTCACCGGGCGCCGCTACGACACCGGCGACCGCGGCGACTACCTGCGTGCGATTGTCCGACTGGCATGCGAACGTGAAGACCTGGGGCCCGATTTCAGGACCTGGCTGCGTTCGTACGTCAATGAGGAGATGCAAGAGTGAGTCACGACGTCGATCGTTTGTGGTCCGTCACAGAACACCTGGACAACATCCTGGGGCAGCTCTCCCCGCTGGACCCGATCGACCTGCAACTCCTCGACGCCCAAGGGTGCGTACTGGTCGAGGACGTCACGGTGCCGACCTCCCTGCCACCGTTCCCGAACAGCTCCATGGACGGTTACGCCGTCCGGGTCGCCGACACCAAGGCCGCGACCACCGACCACCCCGCCGTACTCGACGTGATCGGCGACATCGCCGCCGGCAGCGGCGAGCCACCCACCGTGGGGCCCGGTCAGGCCGCCCGCATCATGACCGGAGCCCCGCTTCCCCCCGGCGCCGAGGCTGTTGTCCCCGTCGAGTGGACCGACGGTGGCACAGGCGGTGGGCCGGTCCGTTCCATGGCGTCCTTCGGTGACGACCCCGGGGGCGCCGGCGGTGAGGTGCGCGTGCACAAGGCCCCGGAGACCGGGCAGTTCGTACGGGCCCGCGGCAGTGATGTCACCGCGGGGGAGTTGGCACTCGCCGCGGGCACCGTGCTCGGTGCGCCCCAGATCGGACTGCTGGCCGCGATCGGCCGCGGTACGGTCACCGTCCGACCGCGCCCCCGGGTCGTGGTCGTCTCCACCGGCAGCGAATTGGCCCAGCCGGGTGAGGAACTGGGCCCGGGCCGTATCCACGACTCCAACAGCTTCGCCCTCACCGCCGCGGCCAGGGCCGCCGGCGCCATCGCGTACCGGGTCGGCGCGGTCGTCGACGAGGTCGAGACGCTGCGCGCCACCATCGAGGACCAGCTCATCCGCGCGGACATCATCGTCACCAGCGGGGGAGTCAGCGTCGGTGCCTACGATGTCGTCAAGGAGGCGCTGTCGTCACTGGGCGGATCGTTCGGCGAGGACGCGGAGGAGGCCGCCGGGTATGTCGACTTCCGCACACTCGCGATGCAGCCGGGCAAGCCGCAGGGCTTCGGGCGGATCGGCCCCGAGCGCACACCGCTGCTGGCGTTGCCGGGCAACCCGGTGAGCGCCTATGTGTCGTTCGAGATGTTCGTACGACCGGTCATCCGCACGCTCATGGGCGCGGGTGACGTTCATCGGCGGGTCGTACAAGCCGCGTGCACCACCGCGATCGAGGATTCGCCGGACGGCAGGCGGCAGTTCCTGCGTGCGCAGTACGACAAGCGTTCCCGTACTGTCACCCCTGTGGGTGGCGCCGCTTCCCACCTGGTCAAGGCCCTCGCGCACGCCGATTCACTGATCGTCGTACCGGAGGCCGTCACCTCGCTCTCCGCGGGCAGCGAAGTCGACGTGGTCGTGCTGGACTAGCACCCGGCATCCCGGCTCGCGGGCCAGCGCGCCACGCCCGGTCGCAGGCCGGTACGGTGTCTGCCCAAGCGACCGCACCGGGAGAACGATGAGCAGCGCGCAGCAGCACCTCACCCACGTAGACGAGGCAGGCGCAGCCCGCATGGTCGACGTCTCCGCGAAGGACGTCACCGCACGTACCGCGCGTGCCACCGGGCGCGTCCTGGTGGCTCCCCATGTCGTCGAACTCCTACGCGCCGACGGCCTGCCCAAGGGCGACGCGCTCGCGGTCGCGCGGGTCGCCGGCATCATGGGCGCCAAGCGCACGCCTGACCTCATCCCGCTGTGTCACCCGCTGTCGCTGTCCGGTGTGAAGATCGACCTGGCGGTCACCGATCAGGCGGTCGAGATCACCGCGACGGTCAGGACGACCGACCGCACGGGCGTCGAGATGGAGGCGCTGACCGCTGTCGCGGTCGCTGCGCTCACCGTTGTCGACATGGTCAAAGCCGTCGACAAGGGTGCCGTCGTCACCGATGTGCGGGTCGAGGAGAAGACCGGCGGTAAGTCCGGCGACTGGCGGCGGCCATGACCGCGCCCAGCGGCGGCCGACCACCGGGCCCGCCGCGCGCCCTGGCGGTCACCGCGTCCAACCGGGCCTCCGCGGGGGTGTACGAGGACCGCGGCGGCCCGCTGATCGTCGCCGCGCTGGCCGAGTGGGGCTTCGCCGTGGACGGCCCCCGGGTGGTCCCGGACGGGGAGCCCGTGCGGGAGGCGCTCATCGCGGCGGTCGACGCGGGCTACGACGTCGTGGTCACCACCGGCGGCACCGGGATCTCACCGACCGACCGCACCCCCGAGGTCACCCGTGCGGTGCTCGACTACGAGGTACCGGGCATCGCAGAGGCGATCCGTGCGGCAGGCGGGCGGAAAGTGCCCACCGCGGCGCTGTCCCGTGGTGTCGCGGGGGTCGCCGGCCGCACCCTGGTGGTGAACCTTCCCGGATCGACCGGCGGGGTGAAGGACGGCCTTGCCGTACTCGCTCCGATCGTCGTACATGCCGTCGATCAGATCCGTGGCGGCGATCACCCGAAAGAGCAGTCGGATCATCACTCGGACGATGATCCGCAATCCGTCACTGGGAGACCGAGCTGAACGGGTCCTGGCCGGCCGAGTTGGTGGACGGTGACATCACCCTCCGCCCGATCCGGATGCGTGACCAGCGCGCATGGCGCGAGGTCAACCGGCGCAACCGCGACTGGTTGCGCCCCTGGGAGGCCACGGTGCCGCCCGCGCCGCCGGGGCAGGTCGTACAACGTCCCACATACCGTCAGATGGTCAGACATCTGCGCCGGGAGGCGAACGCCGGGCGCATGCTGCCGTTCGTCATCGACTACCAGGGGCGCCTCGCGGGTCAACTCACCGTCGCGGGAATCACCTGGGGCTCCATGTGCTCCGCGCACATCGGCTACTGGGTGGACGAGGCGGTCGCCGGCCGGGGAGTGATGCCCACATCCGTCGCGCTCGCCGTGGACCACTGCTTCCGGCGGGTCGGGCTGCACAGGGTGGAGGTGTGCATTCGGCCCGAGAACGGGCCCAGCCGCCGGGTCGCCGAAAAGCTCGGCTTCCGCGAGGAGGGGCTTCGTCCGCGCTATCTGCATATCGACGGCGGATGGCGCGACCACCTCGTCTACGCGCTCACCGCGGAAGAAGTGCCCGACGGACTCGTCAGCCGATGGCGGCAGGCAAGGCCGGGCACGCCCCAGAAATAAGACTATTGTTCGACGGTAAAGCTCATCGCGCGTTCATCGCACAAAAATCTCGACGTATCAGCCAGATCGTGCGACACACCGGGCCGAATTGCCAATGGCGTGTCTCGATCCCCCCTACCGTGTAGCACGTGAGCAGTAGCGGCCTCATCTACGCAGTCATCGTCGGGGCCTGGGCTGCCTACCTGGTGCCGATGTGGCTCCGTAGGCAGGACGAGCTCAACGAAGCGCGTCCGACGGAACGCTTCAGCACCGCCATCCGGCTGCTGTCCGGGCGGGCGGCGATGGAGCGGCGCGTCGCCAAGGCGCGCGGTGAGACCGTCGACCCCGCCGCCGACGCACCGGACGACGACGCCGACCCGGACGAACCGGACGCGTCGGTCGACGTCCGGGGGCTGGCCGTGCCCGCGACCGAGGTACGGCGCCCCGCGGCACGCCCGGCGCCCGCCGCCCAGGCTGCCGGCTCCCGGGACGCGGGCAACCAGCGAGCCCAGTTGCTCGCCCGGCGCCGCCGCACCACCACCACGCTCTTCCTCGCCTTCACCATCGGCGCCATCGCCGCGGCAGTGGGGGGCGTCGCGCTCCTCTGGGTCCCCGCCATCCCTGCGGTCCTGCTGACCGTCTACATCGGTCAGATGCGCCGCCAGGAGCGCCGACGCTACGAGGTGCGCCTCGACCAGCGGCGCGCCGCCGAGGCCGC